>DATHGW010000773.1:0-2403 GCA_035317445.1 Puia sp. | reverse complement strand
TCATTTCCATAAAATCAAAAGGGTTGCTGCTATGGAACATTTTTGGATATCCCAATTCGTCGAGCCAGCGGTCAGCCACAAATTCAATGTATTGCTGCATCAATTTGGCATTCATACCGATCAGGGCCACGGGCAGGGCTTCGGTAATAAATTCCTTTTCAATCTTTACCGCATCGCTGATAATGGTGTATACGGCTTCCTGTGATAATTTTTCGGAGAGCATGCTATAAAGCAGGCAGGCAAATTCGCAATGCAGGCCCTCATCGCGGCTGATCAGCTCATTGCTGAATGTGAGGCCTGGCATCAGGCCACGTTTTTTCAGCCAAAAAATGGAACAGAAACTGCCGCTGAAAAATATTCCTTCCACCGCCGCGAAAGCGACCAGTCTTTCGGCAAAGTTTCCGCTCTCGATCCATCGCAGAGCCCATTCGGCTTTTTTCTTTACGGCCGGTACGGTATTGATGGCATGAAACAGGCGATACTTTTCCTGCGGATCCTTGATATAGGTATCGATCAGCAACGCATAGGTCTCCGAATGAATATTCTCCATCATGATCTGGAAACCATAAAAACACCTTGCTTCGGGCAACTGCACTTCACTCATGAAATTGACGGCCAGGTTCTCATTGACGATGCCATCGCTGGCTGCAAAAAAGGCGAGCACATGAGAAATAAAATGACGCTCCCCATCCTGGAGGCTCGCCCAGTCCTTCATGTCGCTGCTTAGGTCAATTTCTTCCGCGGTCCAAAAGCTGGCCTCATGTTTTTTATACTGTTCCCATACTTTCGGATAATTTATAGGAAGGATCACAAAGCGGTCTTTGTTTTCTTTCAACAGGATCTCGTTTTCTTTCAGCATACAAGCCATTTTAGTGAACGTAAACAATGTGGTGGGACAAAGACGGGACTTAAATAATTTTATTGAAAACTATCATGAAGTGATCATCTATGTCTGCACCCTCTTCGGGAAGGTTCCAAACAACAATTGTTATCGGCAGGTCTCCTGGCTTGTAACCGTTGGTATCTTCCTTCTCATCCCGCCCGGGGCAGGACAATGGAATGGTGAATGATACAACGTGGCGTTACTTACAGTTGCCCGTCAGCCCGTGAATTGAACACGGTTCCCTATTAAGTCTGCAGACCACGAGATGGAGATCTGAGACACCGAAACGAATTATTTGCAAGAACTATGACGAATGTAGTATGTAAGAAAAACAAAAGGGGAATGAGTTACCCACATCATGTGCATTGTGCACAAACTACCTGCCATCCTGCGTTTCGCGCAGAAATGATGTTCTTATTGTGCGCAAGTGGTGAATAAAATGAACCCCACTAAGTGTAATTTCTGTGGATAAATCATTTGAATTTTTTCTTCAATGCGGAGAGCTTTGATTCAAAACTGTCTGAAGACCCTGTTTCACTGACCGGCTTCTTTTTTTCTTTTGTTTGGGGCGGATTTATTTTAGCGGCCGGAGCATCGCGCATGGACAAGGCAATCCTTTTTCTTTTCACATCCACCTCTGTAACGGTTACCATCACATGCTGTTGTAGTTTGACCACCTCATTGGGATCTTTTACGAAATGGTTACTCAGCACAGAAATATGCACCAGGCCATCCTGTTTGACGCCGATATCAACGAAGGCGCCAAAATTGGTGATGTTGGTTACGATGCCGGGAACATGCATACCGGTCTTTACATCGTCAATCGAACGAATGGATTCTTCAAACCGGAATTCTTCTGCCTGGCCCCGGGGATCACGGCCCGGTTTCTCCAACTCGGCGAGCACATCATTGATGGTAAAAATTCCCGCCTGCTCCGAAATATATTTTTCTTTTTTGATCTGCCTGCGCAGTTCGTTCCTGCTGATCAGATCGGCCACGCTGCAGCCCAGGTCTGCCGCCATCGATTCGACAACGGCATAGGTTTCAGGATGAACGGCGCTATTGTCCAGCGGATTCGAACCATTTCTAATCCTCAGAAAACCTGCAGATTGTTCAAAAGCCTTCGGACCCATGAGGCTGACTTTTTTTAGTGCATCCCGGGTTTTGAAAGCGCCGTGTGCTGTGCGATACTCGACAATATTTCTCGCAAGGGAAGCGCTGAGCCCGGACACATACATCAGCAAATGCCTGCTCGCGGTGTTGAGGTCGACGCCAACATGGTTCACACAGCTTTCCACCGTTTTGTCCAATTCGGCCTTGAGTTTGTTTTGATTGACATCATGCTGGTACTGTCCCACGCCGATGGACTTGGCATCTATCTTGACCAGTTCACTCAGGGGATCAAGCAGGCGGCGGCCAATGCTGATGGCGCCCCGGACGGTGACATCCTGTTCAGGAAATTCCTCCCGCGCTGCTTCCGAAGCAGAATAGATGGAGGCGCCATTCTCACTGACCATGAA
>DATHGW010000772.1:0-2386 GCA_035317445.1 Puia sp. | reverse complement strand
ATCAGCGCTGCTGTCAGGATCATATTGGTCCGGATGTCGTTTACGGCTTCGGGCTGACGGGCAATCGATTCAACGGCACCTTTACCGATTTGACCGATTCCGATTCCGGCACCTATCGCGGCCAGGCCAGCGCCGATGGCTCCGCCTGCATTGGCGACTCCATCCAGCAAAATCACGTTCAATAAGTCCATACTTGTTTATTTATATTGGTTTAAAAAAGCCTTGATTTATACGATCACGGCATCATCATATCCTTCATCGTGACCGTCCTGATGGTGCGTTTCTTCAATGGCCATTCCAATGAATACTGCAGTCAGACTGGTAAAAATATATGCCTGCAAAAAGGCAACGAGGATCTCGATGAAATAAATAAAAACAGTGAATGCAACGGAGATGGGTGATGCTCCATATCCGATTGCAGGATTCAATTCTCCAAAAATGAAAATCAGGGAAATGAGACAGATGATGATGATATGACCCGCCACCATATTCGCAAATAACCTGATGATCAAAGCAAAGGGTTTAATGAATATGCCCAGAAACTCCACCGGAACTAATATGAATTTCACACCAAGCGGAACGTTGGGTGGATTAAAAATATGACCCCAGTAATGTGAGTTGCCACTCAAAACAATCACAATACCCGAGATGATTCCCAAAACAGCGGTAACCGCAATATTGCCGGTAACATTCGCCGAGCCGGGTAGCAAACCAAAGATATTGAGGCTGAGAATAAAGAAAAATACGGTAAGCAGGTAGGGCATATATTTTTCATACTTGCTTCCCAGATTCGCTTTGCCAACATCGTCGCGGATAAAAGCGATGATCGGCTCAACCGCATTCTGCAGTCCCGTAGGTGCCTTGGTAGTGCCAATGCCGCGTTTGTATTTTCCGGCAATCTGGACCATGATCAGCACCAATAAGAACAAAACCAGAAATAGCTGCACCACATTCCTTGTCAGTGAAACATCATAAACCTTTACAGATGGGTCAACCGGCACGATTTTGCCAGCCACAAGCTTGTACCCTTCTACCTCATGCTCCCCATGATGAAAGGCGGAAGACATGAAAACGGACCAGCCTTTTTGGGGTGAGTAAAGGATAACAGGAAGCGGAATCGTCACATGATGGGCATTCCCGTCTGCTGTTTTGTATGAAAGGAAATGGAATTCGTGACCATCCAAAACGTGACCGAA
The DNA here is from genome assembly GCA_035317445.1 of Puia sp. Taxonomy (GTDB): domain Bacteria; phylum Bacteroidota; class Bacteroidia; order Chitinophagales; family Chitinophagaceae; genus Puia. The sequence continues at coordinate 1,190 of DATHGW010000772.1, read as the reverse complement.
AATCACTTCATTGGCATCAAAATGCTCTTTTTTTTCTTCGGCCTTTTTATGCTGGTCATCATTGGCCAAACATGTATTAGAAAAAAATATGATGCCTAGGCTGAAAGCCGCTACCAATAAAGATTTGATGCATCCCCGGATCATTCGCTTTCTGAAATTTGCCGCAAAGATACGGGGGGGAGGTCAAAATATAAAAAGTATCCTTTTTTTAGATCCGGGCGGTCTGAACCGTGTGGTGCTCAAACTGCATTTGATGCAATTTGTAATAAAATCCGTTCTGCTTCAGAAGTTCTTCGTGCGTGCCGATTTCTTTGATCTCTCCCTTATCCAGTACCATGATCTTACTCGCCTTGCGAATGGTCGACAGGCGATGGGCGATCACGATAGACGTTCTGCCGGCGATCAGCTTATCGATGGCCTGCTGGATCAGCCATTCCGATTCTGTATCCACCGAAGAAGTGGCCTCATCCAGAATCAAAATAGCCGGGTTATATAAGAGGGCACGGATAAAAGACAGCAATTGCCGCTGACCAAGGGAAAGTGAGCTTCCCCTTTCCATGACATTATAATCGTATCCGCCGGGCAGCTCCATGATGAATTCGTGCATGCCGATCAGTTGGGCTGCTTCAATCACTTTCTCCCGCGATATGTCTTTATTGCGAAGGGTAATATTGTCCAACACCGAGCCTGAGAACAGGAACACATCCTGCAAGACGACACCGATGCTTTTCCGCAGGGCATCGAGTTGAAAATCTTCAATGCGCACATCATCGATCCTGATGGCTCCCTGCCGGATATGATAGAGCCGGTTCAATAAGCTGATGATGGAGGTTTTTCCGCTGCCGGTATGTCCAACGATGGCCAGGGTTTCCCCGGGCTGAACCAGGAAAGAAATGTTTTTCAGTACATACCGGTCATCTGCATAGGCAAAGTACACGCTGTCGAATTCGATCTTTCCTTTTATTTTTTCCGGGGCATAGTCGCCCTGCAATTGGATTGAATCTTCGTTATCCAGCACCCTGAAAACGCGCTCACTCGCCACCATACCCATTTGCAGCACGTTGAACTTATCGGCGATCAGCCTGAGCGGGCGAAACAACAGGTTGAGGTAAAGAAAAAACGCGATGATCTCTCCCGTGAGGTTTTGCGCCTGCGGACCAGGAAGATGCAGCACCTGGTTCGCGCCCCAC
>DATHGW010000771.1:0-6000 GCA_035317445.1 Puia sp. | reverse complement strand
GGCGGCGCGATCTTCTCCAATGCTTTGCTGAATGTCGCATCAACTGCAAACTTCGGTAGTAAAGGGACCAGTACAGGTACGGATGCAACAGACAATTTTGGTGCACAGGACGGAACGAATGGTGTGCTCACCCAGACCTTTCCTTTCTCTTCATTGCCTCCCAATATGCAGAAATGTCAGATTGCTATATTACCTGTTACTTTGTTGAGTTTTGGCGCTTCAAACCAGAACAAGAACGTTTTAGTATCCTGGACAACCACCAGGGAGATCAATACCTATAATTATGAAGTTGAGAGAAGTACTGATGCCATCAACTTTACAGGCATTGGCCAGGTACCCGCAGACCAGTCGAATGCTGCTTCACACAATTACGCTTATAACGATTACCTGACTTCTGTTAATTCTTCCATCGTGTATTATCGTTTGAAGATGATGGATGTTGACGGTCATTATACTTATAGCAAGGTGGTTGCCATCAACCTGGCACAGACCGATGCTAAATTATCGATCTATCCCAATCCCACATCTGATTATGCCGTGCTGAAATTGTATTCAGAAAACCAGACGGTAGCCATGATGAGACTGATGGATGATGCAGGCAAGCAGATCAAGTACAAATCAATCAACCTGACCAAGGGAAATAACAATATCGTGATTGATCAGCTGACTTCTTTGCCAAAGGGCATGTATGTTGTGCAGGTCGTAATGAATAATAACCTGTACAACGAAAAGCTGATCAAGAGATGATCATCTTACGGGCTTTTAGATTAAGAGTTGAGGCATGCATTCAGTGTATGCCTTTTTTATTTCCCGCATATTCTACTGGTTTGGCATGGCATGGTATGCTGCAAGTCTTTATCTTTGCCATCCCCAAAACAGCAAGTAATGAAAGTAATGAAATTTGGAGGCACATCCGTTGGACGAGCAGATCGCATGCGTCAGGTAAGCCGGCTCATCACAAAGGGAAATGACCAGAAAATTGTGGTGTTGAGTGCGCTGAGCGGCACCACCAATTCGCTGGTGAGCATCAGCGAATCGCTTTCAAAAGGTGACAGGGAGAATGCCAAGCGATCTATCGATGAGCTTGAAGAACATTACCGGAATTTCGTAAAGGAGCTGGTGGAGACTGCGCCTGCCCGAACCAGGGCTAATGCTGTGGTGACCGAACATTTTGAATTCCTGAACATCATCCTCAGAATTTCTTTCAGCGAAGCCCTGAACAAAGACATCCTGGCCCAGGGTGAATTGATGAGCACCAAACTTTTTTCTGCCTACCTGGAAGAAAAGGGCATCGATCACCTGCTGCTGCCTGCGTTGGAATTTATGAGCATCGATGCCAACGAAGAACCGAATTTGAGCAGCATACGGCAGCGTCTCAATCAACTATTGCAAAAACACCGGGACAAATCCCTGTTTATCACACAAGGCTATATCTGCCGCAATGTACGAGGAGAAGTAGACAACCTGAAAAGAGGAGGAAGTGATTATACCGCGTCACTGATTGCAGCTGCGGTCAACGCTTCGGTATGTGAAATATGGACCGACATTGATGGTATGCATAACAATGATCCCCGCGTGGTCAAAAAAACAATCCCGGTCGAACAGCTGAGTTTTGATGAAGCTGCCGAGCTGGCTTATTTTGGTGCCAAAATTCTTCATCCTACCTGTATCTGGCCCGCCCAGCAACAAAATGTTCCGGTTAAATTACTCAACACTATGCAACCAGACGCGGCCGGTACCGTGATCATGCAGGACGCAGGATCCAAAGGGGTTAAAGCGGTTGCGGCCAAAGATGGCATTATTGCCATCAACATCAAAAGCAGTCGCATGTTGCTGGCCCATGGATTCCTGAGAAAGATTTTTGAGGTCTTTGAAAAATATAAGACTTCCATCGATATGGTCACCACTTCAGAAGTGGCGGTATCAGTTACGATCGATAATATGGCAAACCTGAAAGACATTGTAAAAGAACTTGAGCCGTTTGGCCTGATTGGAGTAGAAGAACACCATACGATCGTTTCCATCGTAGGTAATGAGATCGCGCAGACAAGAAATGTTTTAAACAAACTATTCGATGCATTGGCTCCGGTTCCCATCCGCATGGTAAGCTACGGCGGAAGCAAACATAATGTGTCCTTGCTGATTCCATCCTCTTTTAAAGTGCAAACCCTTCAATTGCTGAATGTCGGATTGTTTGGATTGGAATAGCAAATGTAAAACATGGAAAACAAAACCAAACTCATCATCAGGCGGCCCAACGAATGGCAGAACAGGGCCCGGGTGTATAAAGTATTGATCGATGAAGTGGAAGCCGGTAATATAAAAAACAATTCCTCCGAAGAATTTTCAACCAACCCCGGCATTCACCGCATTCAATGCAGGATTTCCTGGTATGGCAGCGCGGTATTCCAGGTAGATCTGAAGCCTGGCCAGGTCGAATATATATTGGTTAAGAATGGAATGAAATATTACTGGCCCCTGTTTCTGTTGCTTACAGCAGGGATTGCCATCAACTTGTTTTATATTGGCCATGAAGATGAAAAACCTTTATGGGCCACCCTGTTGCAATTGCTGTTGATTTTACCCGCACTGCTTTACATGCTTTTCTACCTGACCGTTGGCAGAAACCGGTATATTGTTTTAGAAGAAGACAGGGACAATATTTTTGCCGCGTAATGTTCGGCGCCTCAGTGTTTCAGATCCAGTTGTTTGACCCAGGGAATCACCATGTCGATCCATTGCACATTGCTCGTTTCATTGTGTAAACCAAAGCCATGGCCGCCCTGATCATACAGGTATATTTTTGCAGGCACTTTGTTTTTTTTCAGGGCATCATAAAAAACCAGGCTGTTCTTAACCGGTACCACCTGGTCGTCTTTTGCATGGATCAAAAAACAAGGTGGGGTTTGTGGGTTGACCTGCAATTCATTTGAATACTCCCTGATCTTTTCGTTCGACGGCGTCTCCCCGAGTAAGCCAGTCCTGGAACCAAGATGCCCGATGCTGTCACTGAAGCTGATAACGGGATAGACCAGCACCATAAAATCGGGACGGAGATTGGTGTTTTTTTTGTTGTCAATCACCACGTTCTCATAATGCGTGGCTTCTGTAGATGCTATATGGCCGCCCGCGGAAAACCCCATGATACCAATCCGATGCGGGTCGATGGACCATTCCTTCGCCCTTTGCCTGATGATCTGCATGGCCCGTTCAGCGTCCTGCAATGGGCCGATCTCCTTATTGATCATCGTCATGTTATCCGGTATCCTGTATTTAAGCACAAAAGCGGCAATCCCGGCTTCGTTAAATTTTTTTGCCACATCATATCCTTCGTGCCCGGCCGCGACAATATAGTATCCACCACCTGGAATGATCAATACGGCAGTTCCGGTCGCCTTCGATTTGGGTGGCAAAAATACGGTAAGAGTGGGTCTTGAAACATGGCCAATGATGAGTATGTGACTGGTCGAATCAATTTCAGAAGTCTCTTTATCCGGAAAAGGTTTTGAATTCGGAATGGAATCCGGATACAGTTTAACTACTTCCTGTGATTTTGACATAGTGCTGGCGAGCATAATAGAAAATGAGAACAGTATTTTCTTCATACGGGAAAGTTAGTGATCTAAAAGTATCTATTTTACTTAATATTTTTTGCTTAATTGTCCTGATCTTATCGGTAAATTTATGGTTCAGCGAAACAAACAAATCACTTGCATATGAAATTTTCCAGGACGATCTTTTCCCTCGCACTATCATGCCTTTTTCTCTTCGCAAGAGCCCAGGATGGCTGGACCAGTTTATTCGATGGCAAAACCCTGAACGGATGGAAGCGGCTCGCGGGCGCAGCAACCTATACGGTTGAAAATGGAAATATTGTCGGGACGGCGGTTGCCAATTCCGGAAATACCTTCCTTACAACGGAGAAGGAATTCGGAGACTTTCTCCTTGAGCTGGATGTAAAAATAGCGGATACCGGCAGCAATTCAGGCGTGCAGGTGAGAAGCCATTACAATCCCGCCGGCCATGATGGAAAAGGATTGGTCTATGGCTGCCAGGTTGAAATAGATCCTTCTGCAAGGAGATGGTCTGGTGGGATCTATGATGAAGGCAGGCGGGATTGGCTTTATCCGGGATCACTCAATAAAAAAGCACAGGACGCCTTCAAAGTGGGTATCTATAATCATATCAGGATAGAATGCATTGGATATGAAATGAAGACCTGGATCAATGGAAAGGTAGTGGCTTACCTGGTCGACACGGTGGATCAAAAAGGGTTTTTGGGATTGCAGGTGCACGCCATCAGCAAGCCTGAACTGGCCGGACAAAAAATATATTTCAAAAATATCCGGATCAAAACGGCAAATCTTCATCCAACAGCGATAACGGAGAGCATCTATGTGGTCAACAATATTCCGAATACACTGGCCAGTTATGAAAAACAGCACGGCTGGAAATTATTGTTTGACGGAACAAGCAGCAAGGGCTGGATCGGCGCGTACAAAAAGGCGTTTCCCGAAAACGGCTGGCTGATCAGGGATGGCGTTATTTCCGTGGTAGCATCGGAAGGTAAGGAAGCGGCCAATGGTGGCGATATTGTCACAACTGCATTGTACAGCACATTTGACCTGTCTTTTGAATTTAAATTGTCGAAAGCGGCCAACAGCGGGGTAAAATATTTTGTGACGCTTGCAGAGAACAATACCGGTTCGGCCATCGGACTCGAATACCAGATTCTTGATGACAAAGACCACCCCGATGCAAAATTGGGCATTGCGGGCGACAGGACCCTTGCCTCCTTATACGACCTGATCCCTGCACATAAGCAGGAACGTTTTGTTCATCCTATCGGACAGTGGAATATGGGACGGATTATCGTTTATCCCAACAACCATGTAGAGCATTATTTGAATGGAGTAAAAGTGCTGGAGTATGAAAGAGGCTCGGCCGCCTTCCGCCAGCTGGTTGCCATCAGCAAATATAAGATCTGGCCAAAATTTGGCGAAGCCCCCCGGGGACATTTGCTATTGCAGGATCATGGCAGTGAAGTGGGCTTCAGGAGTATTAAGATCAGGGAGCTGTAGTTATCAACCAATCAACTTATCAACTTCAAACAACCACAGGCTCCCACCCGCGCTCGTACTCGCGTTTCCATAATTTTTCCGCGTTATTATCCTGTAGAATATGTCCGTTCGCCGGATCGCAATGCAGAGTATTTCCGGTTCTTTGAGCAATATTTGCCAGGTGACGAAGCAATACTGTTTTATGCCCATCATCAACCGGCGCATTCAGTTTGGCATCACCCCTGACCGACTGTACAAAATTATCGAAATGGTATAGGTCCAGGTTGCCGCTGGCGCTGATCGGATTGGTGGGATCAGCCGCCACTTCAGATTTCACTTCTTTTACCAATTTGTTTTTCTCATCGAGTATCTTATAGTCGCCGCCACCAAGATTGATCAGCGTTCCCTTATCTCCGTATATAGTGAACCCACGGCCACCGCCTTCCACCGGGAAATTGTTGCAACTCCGTCCCTCCCAGCTGATCGATTTTCCTTCTCCAAATTCGAAACTGGCAACCTGAGTATCTGGTGTTTGCCAGTCGTCTTTAAATGCGTAGCGACCGCCCGAAGAATTTACTTTGGTTGGAAAATCAACGCCCAAACACCACCTGCAGCAATCGATCTCATGGGTTCCGTTGTTGCAGGCTTCGCCTGTTCCCCAATGCCAGAACCAATGCCAGTTATAATGAACGAGGTTGTCCTGGAATTCCTTTCTTGGCGCGGGTCCCTGCCATAATTCGAAATCGAGGCTGGCGGGCACGGCTATTTTCTTTCCATACCCGATGGACTTTCTATTGTTGGTGTACCATGCTTTTGCAAAATAGGCGTTTCCAAGGGCGCCCTCTTTCACCAGTTTAGCCGCTTCCATCATCGTTGGCATAGAGCGGCGCTGGTTGCCCATCTGGATGAGTTTTCCGTATTGATGGAGCGCCTTGACCAG
>DATHGW010000770.1:0-4165 GCA_035317445.1 Puia sp. | reverse complement strand
CGAGATCCGTGATGATGCTCTCTTTTTGCGTCTTGAAAAGCCCAAATACGCCGCCAAAATGTATGTAGGGTTGGCGGTTGTTAATGGCGTCGAAATGCGCGGCATCAGGAATGGTTTCGATCCGCTCCGCGTATTTATCTTGTAAAAACGCCTTCATTTCCGGTGCCGAATTGGGATTAAGCGACCTGATGACTTTATAACACTCGTCGAACAGCTCTTCTTTGTCAATCAGCATGTCTTCTAACAGTTCCTCGTTGATCTGCGGGATGGTGATTTTCTCGTCTGTCTTGATGAAGGAGAGCAACACCTCATTGAGGTTTACGGAATGAACGTCCTGTTCCACGATTCGACCGCTTTCGTTTTTGATCTTGTTGCGGAGTATGGACCAAGTATTCACCTTTTTTGGAGACTTAATGATTTCCAGTGGCCAGATGAACAGGGGTGCTTTGATGATCTTGGCCGGATCCTGCCGCGATGCCTTGATTAAGATCGGATATCCGAATCCAAACGTTTTAATGCCGTGCTCCTTGTAATTGTCTTCGTTTTCGATCGCCAACGAATTCAATCGTTTTGAAAGCAGTCCCAGCTTTTTCTGGTCCTCTGTCGATAACAAGTTTAAATCTAGCCGGTCGAACGATATCGTAAAATCAAAATGCGAGGACATCAGCAAAGTCTCCAAAAACGCCCTCGGCATAGCCTCATCAACATAGCTCAGGTTAGCTAGGTCCAAGCGTGCAGCATACCTGCCCGGCAGCACGTTTAAATGAATGGACTTGGAATTTCCACCTTTGAGCTTATCGCGTAGAGCCTTTAAAAAGATCAGGTCAATCATTTGGTTTTGAGGAAATAAATATACTTGAAAGAATGACATCGTTCGCTCAATAGCAAAATAACTGTTGCTACCCCAGATTTACTGGAGTTTCCGCATGAAAATTTGAATAAAGTTCACCATAATGGCATTTTATCATACATGCATACACTTAGCGACGGATTTTTCAGAAAAGGCTTGAGTAATACAGAGCGAAAGTAGTCTCCTTTTGACCTTTTAATCGCTTGAAATTTTATAGCCACATTTAATGTTATTGACAATTGTTTGTTACCCGAATAAACTCGCATATAAGAATATTTCGATCAGCTAATATCAAAGTCCGGAAAGCCAGTAGGTAATGGTTGTAAAAATTCTAGGTTCTATTCAGGAATATTTGCAATAAACAGTTGGCAATGATGTATCAATTGTGTTTGTCTTCAAACAGTTTGCTTAAATTGCATGCAAGCCGCACGATGTTACCTGTCATACTTCTGTTGACTTTCGCCGTTAGCTGTTTTGTTCTTTTTTTTGTTGCAGGAAAAAAAAGGAGAGAAGGCAAGGTCTCAGCGTCTCAGACTAAGAATGAAAAAGAGGATAATTTATTGATGAAGGTTACTTCTGAATCTAAGGGAAATGTAGTTCAATTTACTATCAGCCTGAATCAGGAGGAGGCCAACAAACGACTGAAAAACGGAACTCTCTTCAAGCCCAGTCCTCCAAGAGAAAAAGATATCGATGAAATAGCTGGATTTTATTGCCAGGCAGAGAATTCTCCCAATCAGGTATTTACTGTTTGTTTCTGCGACGGTTATACAAACATCGATCAATGGGTGGATGGAGATATCGCCCTTTTAAAGGGAAAAGAAAAACTATACCATATAAAAATTCAACGTCCTAATTCGGCGCATGTGAGTAATGATGGTATCGTAGTATGTGCGGACCGGGTGAACAGCGACCTAACCAACGGGGAGTTCATGCTGTTTGATCCATATGGAAAGATCTTATTCCAGCATAAGGTCAAGGCCAATATTGGTGAGACAGCAATCAGCGCCGATTCCACCCTGGCAGTCTTTGATACATACGGCTCCGATAACGAAGATTCCTCCCAGGTGTTCTTGATTGACGTCCCTCAAAATCGGAGTATCAGACAATTCGAACGTAATTTTGATATGTCGTCCGCTTCTTTCGATTTGGTCACCGAGCGGATCCGGTTTTCCAATCATAAGGGTTACACCTATGAAACCGACTATTTCGGGAGCCAGACCAACTTGGGGGAATACGAGAAACAGGTCTGGGAGTTGGGGAGCATCTATGAAAAGATCCATCTCTTTGAAAAAATTCCAATCAAGGAACGGAATGAGAATCAAACCTACGTCCCATTACTTGAAGCCGCAATAGTCGATCCCGTCATAATTTCCTCAAACTACCAGGGCATTGTCTTCAGAAAACTAGGCGAATACTACGAATCCCAGAACGATATTCCGGCTACTATTGGTTATTTCGAAAAGGCTCTCGCCGTCGACCCCAAAATTGGCGTGAGACGCAAGCTCGATAAATATATAAAAGCCATCAATAAAACTCATTAGATACCTTGGTAATCCGTTTTATCTCAATTAGTCTTTGTAATTTAAACTCAAACATCATGAATGGTCTCGCGCTGGTTAAAGGGTCGTGGAACGTTATTCGCACGACGTTCAAACCGATAAACTTAAAAAGCTGAATATTACCCAGCAAATGTTGGAGGACATTGATGCTGGTATGTCTGGGTGCTCTACTTGGGTGCATGATTCCGGGTCAGGTTTAAACCCTCGGATTCCAAACACAAAAAACTGGAGGAAGATCTAAATTTCTTCGATGCTTTTGCTAAAACTTGTAAAGCACCTTAATTTAACAGGATTGAATATTAAACTTTGAAATAATGAATAATATTTACATTTTGGGAGCGGTGGGCCTGCTATTAGGCTGCATCATTGGATGGCTTATAGCCAGAGGGATGTCCAATGTCCTTATAACGAGATTAAGGTCAAAATCAGAGCACCAGGACGAATTAGTTAGACAATCAACGGATGAGATCGAAAAGCTTGGCCTTGAAGTTACCAACCTCAGGGAGAATTTTGGCTTAGAGTCAAAAGAAAGAACGAGAGCTGAGTCAAAACTGCAGGACCAAATAATTCGCCAACTGGAACTTCAGATTGAGTTGAAAGAACTAAGGAATGAAAAGTCCCTGATCGCTGGTGAGCTTGATTCTGTTAAAGGGTTGCATACGACCGTCAAAACAAAATACGAAAAGCTTTTCGCAGACAACATTGAAAATAATAATGAAAAAATTCGACTAAAAGATCAGGTTGAACAATATCGTGTTAAAGAAAATGAACTCAACAAAACCATTGCGGGTCTTACCTCCAGGCACGATGAAGCATTAAGATCGCTGGCAGAACAAAAGCTTTTTGTGGAGCAGGCGCAGAAAGCACTTAAAGATTCTTTTGATGCCCTTTCTGCGGCGGCATTGGATAAAAACAACCAGTCATTTCTCGATTTAGCAAAAACAGCCTTAACCACACATGTGAATGAAACAAAAGGAGATCTGGATAAACGCCAGCAGGCTATTGATAATCTCGTTAAGCCGCTTGGGGAATCACTTTCCAAAATGGATGAAAAAATCAATTCACTTGAAAATAAGAGAGAAGGCGCATATGGAAATATCAGCGCCTTGCTCGATCAGGTGAAAATGACCACAGGCTCACTGGATAAAGAAACCCGAAATCTGGTTACAGCATTGAAAACGAGCCACACGAGGGGTCGCTATGGTGAAATTGCATTGAGGCGTTTGGTGGAATTCGCGGGCATGGTAGATCAATGCGATTTTGTTGAACAAGAGAGCTCGGAAACGGAAACGGGACGCCTAAGACCTGATATGATCATTAAACTTCCGGAAAACAGGAAAGTAGTTGTTGACAGCAAAGTTCCGTTGAGCGCATATCTTAAAATTTTTGAAACAGATGACGCGGACCTTCAAAAGGTATTGCTTGCACAGCATGTCACAGCTATTAAGGGTCATTTGAAACAATTGGGAGGAAAAGCCTATTGGGATCAATTTGAAGAGGCTCCTGATTTTGTGGTGCTCTTCATGCAAATTGAGTCGTCCTTCGGGGCCGCACTCCAGGCTTGGCCGGAACTGATTGAGGAGGCATTAAATAACCGGATCATCGTAGCCACACCAACAACATTGATCACGATCTTACGTAGCGTAGGCTATAGCTGGAATCAATTGAAAACAATGGAAAACATTGAATCAATCAGGGACGCGGCGGTCGAACTGTATGAAAGAAGCGCAGTCCTAATTAATCACATTGTGAA
>DATHGW010000769.1:0-4633 GCA_035317445.1 Puia sp. | reverse complement strand
GAAACCCCAGCAGGTTAAACAGCGAAAGAAAAAATCTTTTTTTCAGCGGCTTAAAGCTGATGGCGCTCTCCCGCAACATCCCCCGGGGTGTGAGCACAATCTTTCCCGGCAATCGACTCCTGACACTGATCACTAAGGGATAGATGGTGAAATAAGTTGAAAACATGCTGTTGAGGTAGATGAAATCAGGCCCTACGGTCTCCATCTGTTTCCGGATGTTTTTCCAGTTCAGGTTTCCGGGGGAACAGTAATACCGGCTGTCGCTTTCAGATACGATCCACTGATCGGTTGGAATATTTTCGTAAGGCGAAGACGCATCCAGGTCACGGTCGGAAGTAAAAATATAGATCGCATAATTGTCCTTCATATTTTGTACGAAGTTCACGCAGGAACGGATGGGTCCGCCTGCCCGGTATCCCGGTTCGTACCAGTCTGCGAACAGGAGGATCTTTTTCTTAGTCGACATGATTTTTTTCCAGCCAATAATCCAGCACCACGAACAGCCAGATCTCCGGCCAGCGGGTTTGCTTACTCCCTCTCAAAAAACTTTGCCAGTAAGCCTGCAGGGGTTCGGCCTTAATGAAAGGACGTTTACAGATGTTCCTGATGTGCTTATCGCAGAATGCATGAAGATCATGCTTAAGCCAGATCTCCCAGGGAAAGAGAAAACCTTGTTTTTTTCTGTAGACCACTTCGTCGGGCAATAAAGACTTCACTGAGTCCACGAGCAGGCTTTTCGGATAGACCGGGTCCTTCCATTTGTCGGGAACCGCCAGCACGAATTCAACGAGGTCATGGTCGAAGAAGGGTTCCCTGATTTCCAGCGAAAAGGCCATGCTCATCTGGTCCGCATCCTTTAATAAAGTATGTTGGGTATATCCCATATATTCTGCCGCGGAAACCTGGCTCAGCAGCGGCAGCCGCTTCAACCCGGATTCCTGTGCATCCAGTTCCTCCTGAAGAGACGTGGCGCCATCTCCATCGAGCGAGGTGAGCTGCTCCAGCAGTTGTGGTGACAGAATCTGCCGGAACACCGGATATGCCTTGCTGATAAAAGGTGAATCTGCTTCGAGAAATTGCTGCACCCGGACTTTTTTATCTCCGGCATTGATCGCGGCAAACCTCCGCACCGCGGGCGGTAATTTCCAGAGCCAGCTTTTCTGCTGCAACTGCAGGTATTGATTAAAGTAAGGATACCCGGCAAACAACTCATCGCCGCCGATTCCCGACAATGCAACCTTCATTCCCTTTTCGTGAATGGCCTTCGAAACCACATAGGTATTGATGCCGTCCCCGCTTGGGGTGTCCATGGCATCGAGCGCAGGCTCCAGCTCCTCCAGGAAACTCGTTGGCTTCAGGTGTATCCTCGTATGATTACTATTGAATTTTTTTGCGACGAGCTCAGCATACCGCGATTCATCGTATGCTTCTTCATCAAAAGAAATATTGAAACTGTTGGGTCTTCCTTTCCCGGTCTCGGCCATCAGTCCTACGACAATGCTTGAATCAATTCCCCCCGACAGAAATGCGCCCACGGGCACATCACTGACCAGTCTGCGGGATACGGATTGCAACAACAGTTCCCTGATCCGGCTTTGGACTTTCTCCTTGTCCCCAAAATCAAAGTCAACCGTATTGTCCGTAACATTCCAGTAGGTTCTGGTCTCCGGTTTTCCCTTGCGGATCCGCATCCACGACCCGGCTTTCAGCTGTTGAATGCCTTCGATCAACGACAATGGATAAGCGACAGATTGATAACTGAAATAATCACGCAGTGCCTTGCGGTTGATTTTTCTTTTGACCAGACCGGTTTCCATCATGGCCCTGGTTTCGGAGGCAAAGATCAGCATGTCCTTATCGAGATAATAGTACAAAGGTTTCACACCCATCCGGTCCCTGGCCAGAAAGATCTCCTTTTCCTCCCTATCCCAGATGACAATCGTAAACATGCCCCTGAAATATTGAAGAGACTCCGGTCCCCATTTGATATAAGCAGCGAGTATGACTTCTGTGTCGCTGGTCGTTTGGAAATCATACTCAGGCAGCAAGGGTTTCACCGATTCATAATTATATATTTCTCCATTGAAGATGAGCCGGTACCGGCCTGAATTGTCGGAGAAGGGTTGGTTGGCGGCTTCCGAGAGGTCAATGATCGAGAGTCGGCGATGACCCAGTGCAACCCCAGCCTCGACGAAAAAACCGTCCGCATCCGGACCGCGATGCGCCATGCAATCGGTCATGGTCCTGATGAGCGCTTGCGCGACAGGAGCTTCATTAAAATTCACTATGCCAGCTATTCCACACATTATTGAGGAGACATTTCTTTATACAACGCTAAATATTGACCAGCTATTTTTTTGACATCGAATTGTCTTACATTTTCAAGCCCTTTGGCGATGATGTCTTCACGGGTAGACTCATCCCCGATAACACGTAGTACGCCTTCCCGGATGGAATCGATGTTCTCCGGATCTACTAAAATGGCGCCTGCACCGGCGACTTCTTTCATCGGGCTAAGGTTACTGGTCACCACGGCACGGCCGGTTTTTTGGGCTTCAATAATGGGCATACCAAAGCCTTCAAAGGTCGAAGGAAACAAAAGGAAATCCGTTGAGGCGTAAGTTGAGATCATGTCGTCTTCCGATAAATCCAGGTAATTCCTGTATTCAATTTGATGACCCTCCAACATCCGACGTTCCGGCAGATCGATCTTTCCGATGATGTGGAGAACACAGGATATGCCTGCGAGGGCAGGACCGACCCGGTTCAGGTTCTTGTTCATCGTAGTACCAAAGAATAAGATATCCGGTTTTTGCTTGTTGAATATTTTTGGTTGATACGCGATTCGATTGCTGACCGGGTTGGGAATGACCCTGATCTTTTCCGGCAGACAACCGGTAAACCGGATGATGTCACGTTTTGTTGCTTCGGAGATCGTCGTGATCCACCTGGACCTGCCGATCGGCCACCGCAGCAATAATTTATGCAATAGCCATTTTTTTATTCCACGGGCGTTGTACATGAAATTGCAATCATGTATGGTCAACATCGTTTTTTTTGCAGGAAGAAAAAGCGACACATAATGAACATCCCCCGTGACGTGAAAAAGATCGGCTTCCAGCTGCCTGATGAATTGTCTGTTGCCAAAAAAGCTGGACCGGTTTAAGCCAGCCTGCGGAAGGGAAACTCGTGTTACTTCCATTTCGCCGCCTGACTCGATCTCTTTGGCGATGAGTCCAAAAACATGTTCAATGCTGTAAAACCGGTCAGGCTTGCGGAATATATAAACAATGCGTTTCTTCAACATGTGCCAACAAGAAAGGTTATTTTATCTTCTCCATCAACTGCACCAGTTTCCGGGTTGTTTCTGAAGCAGAAAATTCAGCAAATACACGCTGGTCCACCTGCGCAGGCGTAAACTGTTTACGGAATTGCAGAAATTCTTCATATACGATCGGCCAATCCTGTTGAATGGTTTCCGTTTGTTCGCCATCAAATTCAAGTACGATGCCAGCGCCAGCATCCTTCAAAATTCCAACTGCTGTACTGCGCTTATTCAGCACCGCCAGAATGGGTTTTCCGGCCAGTACGGCCTGGTAAATTTTTGACGGGGTATAATGGATCTCGGTGCTGCCCAGGATAAAAATCCCATCCGCCTCGCTAAGTTGTGCCAGCACATCCAGGTAGGGTATTCTTTTGGGATATTCAAAGATGGTATTGTTCCACAACCCATAACGTTCTGCCAGCGGCCTGATATTATATCCAAGTGCGTCATCGGGGCTTTTACCTGACCCGACAAAATGAATCTCCAGGTTAGTAAAAGAAGCACGCGCGGCGGCAATACATTTAAATATCTCTTCGAGTGGCTTATATGCCTTGGGCAACATCGTTCCGGCATAAATCAATTGCAGCTTGCCGGCCTTCTTTTCAAACAGCGAAAATTTTGAACGAAACGCTGCGATCTTGTCATGATCTGATTTTTCTCCTCCATATGGCATGGCACCTACGACTGCTTTTTTTGCCAGTCCGGGATTTCTTTGCAATACGCCCTGGTAGTACCCTTCAGCGACCCCGGTGATCAGGGAAGCCCTCTTCACGGCAACCGGTTCAAGTATCCGCGCCACCCCATTGCTCATGGACGACCTGGAAAAAAGAGCCTTATGACCCGAGCCTGGCTGTACCCAGGGATCGATGTAATCAATGCCGTAGTGTATTCTTGTTTCGCGATGCAGCCATCTTCCCAGCAATGCAATGTAAAAAGAGGGAATGGGGATGTATAAGAAATCGATTTTTTCCGTCCTGATGATTTGCTTCGCTTTCTTGTGCAACTGGAAAAAAGCGCGAAGACCGATATCCCCGATGGTCCTGGGTTTTGTTATCCTGAAGGCCGAAACCTTTTCTATGCGAAGTCCCGGCGGCAACAATGAGCTCAGGTCGGGGTCAAGCTTCTCTTCATAATATTTCTCATCTACCGTCAACACAATCGGTTCCCATCCGTATTCGGGAAGATGGTTCGCAAACAATCTTGCTCTATGCACCCCCGTTAGATTGGAAGGAGGGAACTGGGAAGTTATGATCAAGATCTTTTTCAACAATTCAATGCCAGACCTGGCGGCAAACCTTACAATTCTAT
>DATHGW010000768.1:0-2588 GCA_035317445.1 Puia sp. | reverse complement strand
ATCCAAAATAGCGATGACCGAACCAGCTCCATAGGGATTCACTGCGGGATCAAATGAGCTTACTATATCCGGCCTTGTAGCAACATACAGGAATCCTAACAGCAGGATATAACCGCCAACTGCCGAATAGAAAATGGATTTCCAGATCCCTTTGGCTGAGGACAAATGGGCGGACTGTGTTTCTTCGGAAAGATGCGCAGAAGCGTCAAAACCAGTGATGGTGTATTGCGTCAGCAGGAAACCCATCGGCAGCACGTACAGCCAATACATGTTATTACCCGTGAAACCGGAATTGTTTACCTGGTTGGTAAACATCCATTTCAATGTCTGGTGTTCTGTTGGCGTAAAAATAAGGATCGCGATGATGAGGACGGCGCCAAAAACATGCCACCATACCGAGATATTATTTAATACAGCCTGTATGCTGCTGCTGAATACGTTGAATGCGGTGATCAGGACCATGATCACCATGAACCAGAAAAATTGCTGCAGGATGTAATCACCTCCCAAAAAATGACTGGCGTACCCGGTCGAACAGGCGCCCAATACGATGTTCAAGAAAGTCGCTGCCCCGTAAACAACGGATGCTGTGATGGCAAGCAGGCCGATCAGGTTGAGCCATCCGGTAAAGAACCCGGCTTTTGCGCCGCCGAGTTTTGCGGCCCACCAGTAAATACCTCCTGATGTTGGATAAGCAGAAGCCAGTTCTGCCATGCAAAACCCAATGATCAAAATGAACACGGATACCAATGGCCATCCGATCGAAATGGCAATGGGTCCTCCGTTGTTCCAGGCCTGCGCGAAAGTGGTAAAGCACCCACTCAATATGGAGATGATGGAAAATGAGATGGCGAAATTGGAAAAAGAAGACCAGGTCCTGGCCAGTTCCTGTTTATATCCCAGTGAGGCTAAAAGCTGCTCATCATCGGATTCCTTGTCCTGTTTGTTTTTACCTGTGCCGTCCTGCTGAGCTGTCATTCCTTATGTTATTTACAATTTGAGGCTTTCTTTCTTTCCGGTTTTTGCTGCCAGGTAAATCGCATCAATGATTTTCAAATCTTTCAGTGCTTCTTCTCCGTTAATGGGCACAATGGGTTTCTTTCCCTGCAACAGGATGCCCGACATTTGATCCATTTGAACCGTTTGGTGCGTGACGTGCGGCTGGGTCAATTCGCCTTTGTTCGTTCGGCCGCGGATGGGACCGTAGCCTGTGGATGGCTGTAATTCCGCAAATCCATTTTCTCCATTCAGAAAAAAGCGATCTAGGTTATTCATGCTGTAGGTCGACAAACAGGATGCTACCGCTCCGCTTGGAAACCCCAATTGAAATTGAATGGTCTCATCCACGCCTTCTTTAAACTTAACCGGATCAGTCTTTGTTTCTTCGGCAGTAACCCAGATGGGTTCTTCCCCGATCATATAACGGGAACCATTAATCGAATAAATACCAATGTCCATCAGGGAACCTCCACCGGCCAATGCTTTATTCAAACGCCATTGGGTGGGATCTCCTATTTTAAAACCGGATAGTCCCTGAAAAAACCAGACCTTTCCGAATTCTCCATCTTTTCGCATCCTGATGATCTCAAGGGTCTTGGGTTCGAAGTGCATCCGGTAACCGACGAGCAATTGTACGTTAGCTTTTTTACAGGCGTCGATCATTTCCTGGGCCTGAGCTGCATTTAGCGCCATGGGCTTTTCGCAGATCGCGTGTTTGCCTGCTTTCGCAACCCGGATGACCTGGTCGTGATGGAGGCCGTTTGGCGTAATCACATACACCGCGTCAATATCCGGGTTATCTTTTACAGCATCAAAATTTCCGTAGTTATAGCAATTCTTTTCGGGAATATTGTATTTGGCGCTCCAGGTTTTGATCTTGGCCGGTGTGCCACTGATCAGCCCCGTTAGTTTCGCCATCTTGCAGTCTTTCATGGCTTCGGCAACCAGGCTGGCATAGTATCCGAGACCCATGATGGCGACCCGCAATACGGGACCTTCATATTGCCGGCCATCGATGCGCTGTGTGCTTGCTGAACCTTCAAGGGGTAAAAAAGGCAGCACGAAGGCCGATGCCGTCAGTTTCTGCAAAAAATCCCGACGAGTATTCATAACTGAATATTTTAGTTGTTAAAACTAAAGAAAATCCGGGCAATCTTTTTAATATTCATCCACTTTCAGGTCCTTCCTGTATTTGTCGAGAATTTTTTGCAGTTCGGCTGTAATCTTTTCATAGCCTGCTTTCCCGTATACATTGGTTAGTTCGTGGGGATCCTGCTGAAGATCATATAACTCATTGCAGTCAATATCCGGGTCATCGCCCATCTTTCCAGATCTGGCATATTGCTGCAGTGTTCTGTATTCAATGGATTCTTTCTTTTGCTGCATCGGATTGGTCGCCCCGGCGAGTCCGCCTTTTCCATAAAAATGAATCAGCTTGTAGCGTTCGGTCCTCACGCCATCGTGTCTGCGCACGTTGTGAAAGGCAGGGTAGTCATAATAATGATAATAAAGACTGGTGCGCCATTGGCCAGGCTTTTTTCCTGCAAAAAGCGCTTCCAAAGACCTGCCGGTCATTTCTTTTGGTTTTG
>DATHGW010000767.1:0-2804 GCA_035317445.1 Puia sp. | reverse complement strand
CACCGGAAGTACCCACTAACCACCAGCCGTTACCACCCTGCCCACCTGGCCCGATATTTCCGCCACCACCACCACCGTCGTTCTGGTCATTTGCACTGGGATCATAGTCGGTTCCGCCGCCGCCGGCATTACCGGGAGCTCCACGGCCATAACTACCATTCGGATATCCTTCAACACCGGTATTCAATAAAGATCCATTATTATTTACATAAGTTGGGGTACCTGCGATACCTTCTGCCTTGCTGCCGTTAGAAGTAACCGTTGCAAGGGTAACATAATCTGCCTTATTAAGGCCTGGAGCACCA
This sequence comes from Puia sp., assembly GCA_035317445.1. Lineage (GTDB taxonomy): Bacteria > Bacteroidota > Bacteroidia > Chitinophagales > Chitinophagaceae > Puia. The sequence continues at coordinate 2,499 of DATHGW010000767.1, read as the reverse complement.
CCCAGTACTCTTCCTGCTCCACCACGAAATCCGGCACCCGAACCATTGATGGTTTTACCATTAAAATTAAGTTGGTTGACTGCGTTGATCGCTGTTACACCGCCCGTAGAACCATTCCATAAAGCCGTGGTTACTGTTGCTGTTAATTGAATATTATAAAAAGATGGAACACGGATGATCTGGTAAGTATACTGTCCGAAAGCTCCAAATGCTGATTGCACGTAAGAATAAGTAGTTCCCGACACCAGGTTTAAAGTTCCCCCTCCGACAGGGACTGCGTTTGCGGCAACTGCGTATTCCATATATCCCGCAAGCAGGTTGGTAGCAGTAAAACCAGCGCCACTGCCGGTCCCCTTACCATATAGTCCACTATTGCTGGAATTGATCTGTGCACCTTGCATCTGGATGATCAGCACCACATCTCCAATGGCTATGGGCGTTGCGCTAAACCCTGTTCCTACTCCGGCCGTTCCCAAGGTAATGGAAGTAGCTCCCGCAGAAACGGTAGCCTGGGTGCCAGGATAGTATGTATTTTCATTGCTGGATTGGCTATGCGTTCCTGAAGTAGGACAGTTTTGTGAATAAATCATTTCACTCAGCGGGCTAAAGGCCAGTACCAGGATGAACATCCTGGTCAGCGCTTTAACTGCTTTCGTTCTCTTCGTAATACTTACGTTATTTACAGGATAACGGGAAGTATAGGGCATGATCTGCTTCATAAAATACGGTTTGTACATTGGCATAGGAGCAATAGATGTACCACAGGATATTGAATTGATTATTAACAGATTACGACAGCCTCCTTCACCTCGTTTTTCCCGGAAATGGAAATATTTTCCAAAACTGATTCTTCGTTGAAATTGCAGCGAATCTTCTGGCAATTAGTTCGGAATCACGGGAATCGCGGCGTTGATCTGGAGGTCTGCACAATCAAAAAACACAGTCCGGTTTCAGGACAAACCTCTTCATCATTAGTTAGGTCTAATAACTTATTTAAAGCGTAAATTATTGCTTTGGAGCCCTTTTGAGGCAAAAAAGATGAGCAAAAAAGCCTTCAGGAAAGACTGAGATCAAATTTTTCCGCCAGGAATTGCAGGTCTTTTGCTACAGCAGGTAATAAAGGTATCCCCCTAGTCAACCTTTCAGCCGCCATTTCCCGTTCTGGGTCACCGGGTATCAAAACCTGCTCCTGCCCCTCCACCGTTTTAGCGGATCTGAACCTTTCTATCCATTTATCCATATTTTTCTTGAATGCTGCGGCTGGGCGGAAGGCATCGATACGCATGGCGCCAAAAAAATGGCCGATTCCCTTTCCGGGCATGTCTTCCGGCATCGCGATATAGGCAGGAAAAGGAGGAACCCAGGGTCCATAATTGGCCCCGCTCAAAACGCCCGAAAAAATATCGACGATAGCACCCAAAGCGTAGCCTTTATGGCTACCGTGATCGCGGTCGCCTCCGAGGGGAAGCAAGGCGCCGCCTGCCTTCAATTCGTGATGATTCGTTGAAATATTCCCGTCTTTGTCCTGTATCCAGCCCTCCGGCGCGTTTTGGTTCTTGCGTTGAAGGATCTCCAGTTTTCCGTTTGCGGCGGTCGTCGTGGCCAGATCAGCCACAAAAGGAGGCTCAGATCCCGCAGGAATGGCCACACATATTGGATTGGTGCCCAAAAGCCGTTCAATGGAAAAAGTAGGTGCAACCAGTGCACTGGCATTGGTCATGGCAATGCCGATCATATCCTGCTCCACCGCTTTCTGTGCATGGAAGGCAGCAATGCCAAAATGATTTGAATTCTGGACGCTGACCCAGCCCGTGCCCACCTCCTTTGCCTTTTGTATCGCGATATCCATTGCGAAAGGGGCTACAACGAGACCAAGCCCGCTGTCTCCGTCAACGACTGCAGTGGATGGCGTTTCATGAATGATCCTGACCGCGGGTTGTGCATTGGCCCTTTTTGCTTCCCATAGCCGGACATATCCATTCAGCCTGGCCACACCATGGGAGTCAATTCCCCTTAGGTCTGCACTTAACAGGACCTTCGCAGCAAGCAGTGCATCCTGTTCCGGACACCCGATCTTTTTGAACACCTGCTGCGTAAACAATAATAACCGGTTGTATGAAAATAATTGTTCCATATTGTTTTTGCTGGCGCAAATATCGGCAATCAATTATTTCATCAAACCAATTTCATGTTCACCGGGTCCCAGTGAATGATCTTCTTTTGAAAATAGCTTTCATTGGCTGCGAGACAGGGTGCCGCCGCACGGAAACCAAACACCGCGTCTTCTATAACAGGCTTGCCTGTACGAACTCCCTCAAAAAAATGATTGAAATGGTCTACATTTTCATCATAGTCGGCGGGTTGCTTGTACACCGTATCGGGCGCATTCTTTTCTTTGTGATCATCCGCTGAAAACTTCGCGTCATAAGCTTTTTTTAATTCATCCTGCATCGCCTGCGGATAAGTACTCAGGGTATCCCATCCACCTATACCCGGTGC
>DATHGW010000766.1:0-8820 GCA_035317445.1 Puia sp. | reverse complement strand
CGAACATCAGGTCAGGATATAGAGGGTTGCATCTATGACTATGAGATAAGTCATCAAAATTAATGACGCAGAATTCTGGAACGATCTTATACGAGCTTTTATATTTCTGCAGAAAATTGTAAGTAAGTTTGGTAAGATCATCGTATTTGAAGTCATATATGAAGGCGGTAAATCCTTTGCTGATATGTTGCTCAATGACATGCCGGATCACGAAATAGGATTTACCGGAACCAGGTGACCCGATGACCAAAAGCGCCCGAAAGGGGTTAATGATATTGATCCAGCTTTTCCGAATCCTGCCTTTATAGCGATATTGAGCTGGTAGGTTTATTGAATATTCATTGGTTAACAGACGTTCTTCCTGGGGAAAGGTTTCGTTTTCCTTGTTAAAAATGTCATCGCCCAATTGCTTTTGAATTGTCCGGGACAGAAGCGTCCCGCCGGTCATGATCAAGAAGTAGCCAAGGGAGGTTATGCCCATATACCATTCAGTTTTGGCTGCGAGGTCAAGATCCAATTGCCAAACAAAAAAACTTACAAAATAGAGCAACAGCCCGGCGACCAGGCAGATCATGCAATGCTTCAATCTAATCCTTTCATCCTTCCGACCCCTGGCGCCTATCAGAACCAGAACCAAAAATCCAAGACCAATAAACTTTGGTCGGTTGAAGGAAGCAAATAAACCCGTCCGGGCTATATTTCCTAACAAGACATCTGTGATCCTGGTAGTTAACTTCCACCGGTCAAAGACATCATAACCGACATAATAAAAATGTAACAGCAGAAGGACGATGCTGATCATTCTTGTCAACTCCAGGACCTTTCGTAAGCCCTGATTGTTTTCCCCTGTATCCATAAATCCTCATTTTCACAGTAAAAAATTTCTCATCTTTTTTTTCTTTTCCTTTTCATTCTCAATTCAAGCGGCATTTCATCATGATGTTCTTCGGGTTTCATTAATTCCGAGAATATGTTAGCTACATCAAATCCCATTTTCAGACCGACACTTCCTTCCAGCTGATTATCATCAGCAGAAAATTCTTTTTTTGACCTTTCAACTTCAACTTTTGATTGGTGAATTTTTGTAGGAGTTTGTAGATCGGAATGACCAAGCCTCTCCAATAATCCTTTCGCGCTATACACCTTTCCCAAATCACTGCCGTTTAATACCGTTTTGGTTTTAAAATCGACATAGGTCAGTCCATAAATAATTCCCCGGTCGTTTTGACGGATGACCAGATGAATGTCTTCTTTCTTTAAACCTTGATTGAATTCTTTAAGATTGATGGGTTCGTTTAGGAGCGTCCAGTCAATTCTACCTCTGATGCCGGCAATTGTTTTCTTTTGCACCTCTTTATTCTCCTCAAATGTCCGGGCCAGCCTTGCAAGCGTAGGTTTAAAATAAAAATCACTGGCCTTAATAGGGACGCCTACCTTATTCCCTTTTTCATCCAGAGCCTGGTAAACAAGTCCCCCACTCTTGTATATCCGGGACTCCTTCCCTCCCCGATCGGCGACCAAATTGTATAACCCCAAGACTGCATTCAATTCATGAATGGAACTGAATTTATACTCATTGATCACCATCTGCAGAACGTGCTGCATTGCCTGTTTTAGCCTCACCGGTTTGCCATATTGTATCTTCTGGACATCTACAGGTTTCAACTTATATTCAGCTGATTTGCGACCTTCGGCCCTAACAAGGTTGAATTCCTTTTCACTTTCCTTCCGGGCTTTTTCAGATTGGTTAAGACCCATATTCTGGGTTCTGATCCTTTTGCCTTCAGGAGTGATCAGGCTGCTCACAATATGAATATGCGGGTGACCGGAGTCATGATGCCGGTATACCAGGTAGGGCTGATTCCGGAATCCTATCCCTTCCATATACCGATCTGCAATGGCCATTAGTTTTTCATTGGAAATATTTTCAGAAGGATCAAAATTTAAAGAAACGTGCAACATATTGACTTTTGACCTCGTGTTTAATGCATTTAATCTTTGAAATCTTCCCTGCTTATCCCGAAAATTCAGGGACATTTTTTCTCCGAGAAAATTCCCGGCATGAATAAATTCTGCGACGCCTTGTTGCACTTTTTTTTCGTTGTAGTTCAAAATTTTTGACAGGCTGGCTGTCGTACTGATTACTGCGACCATGATCGGTAAAGTTGACTGACCCTGGTTAAGATGGCTTCCATTTTGGAAAACAGGATGGACTTGTCCAGCTCATTTTTCAGCGCCCATTCTCTGAACTCCGGGATATGGTGAAGCGTATGCAGTTTATGAACGACCTGATTAAAATTGTTGCCAATGCCGTTTAGTTCCTTTTTTAACTGGAGCATATCTTTCAAAAAATCGTCAACGGATACATTCCGGTATTTTACATTGACGGGTTTATTCAGGACCAGTCTTCTCACATAATCGCTTAGTTTCTTGCTAGTCGTCTCATCACGATGTTTTTCCAATAATTTATACTCGTCTTCGGTCAACCGCACAGTCAGCCATTTATTTCGTATCTGCTTTTGCTCCATATCACTTTTTTTATCGTCCGGCACCGACTTCGGAGATGCTGGCTACCGCCGCCCCACAGCCGACTCCGGAGGCGAAGGGCCAGATTCCAATGGGGGCTGTGCCACATTGGGACATCTGGCCATCCGCGGACCCGGCAGGCGGATTGCGACGAATCATATCATATAAAGACTCCTTCATTTTGAAACCTATGCTATCTCCTAAATCACATGAAGTGACATATCCAGGCATTCAGGTCTTTGTATCCCTTATAGAGACCGGCCCGGTCCTGATAAGCTTTTGATCTATTCACTGCCTTCTGTACGCATTTCTTGCCCTCGAGATCATTGTCCAGGTAAAGCAGGATCCTCTTATGGCTTTCCATCAGTCTCTTCTTTCCTTCAAAAAAAGAAAGGGAATTAAGAATCAGGAAATCGGATTGGCTAATTTGCTGGTCTTTGAACACCGTTAAATAGCTCAGGAAATCAAAGAAGCCTTCAAAAACGGCCATTGCGTTTGAATTGCATTGATCAAAGAAAGTAATATCCTTTGGCGAACTGCTTCCCTTAAAATATCTGTTCCTTAATTCATATCCACCGGATCTGTTCTTAAAACAAATCGCATAATAGATTCTCCCATCAATCCTATATTTTGCCTCCCTGCAGAATATTTGTGCCACATTTAAGGAAATTCTGCGCTCCCGGATATAATGGGTCAATGGAGGAGATTGAATGGGGTGCACATCCAATATGGTGATCTTGGGTTCTTCAATCGCCCCAGAACTTGCAGGATTTTGTTGCACGATTTGAGTTTATGAAAATGGACCGGAAAGCGTAATTAGCAGTTCTTTGATGGTGCAATTAAAATATCTTATGCCAAAGTCAACGAGCGAACTGCCCTCCCCTGTCCCAAAGTCTTTCCAGCGATTGAGGTTACGATTTACTTTAAAGGAGGGCGTTTTTTCAGTTCGAAGCGGAGAAAGGTACCAGTAGTTGTGTCCTTTTATCTTTCTGGGAAAATGACCAATTGATGCCAGATAATCGACGATATCGAGATTGTTTAATTCAGCACAGGTAGGCAGCTTTTTAGCTTGATTCAAATCCATACAGCTGCAAAACTAAGTGCGGGTTTAATGCTGGACTATACCTCTTCAAATTCCGAATGGGTTGAAATGAAGTCATGAAAATGATTAACCTGGTTTACTTTAAACCATCAATCCTTTTATGCCAACAAAATTCGAATGGTTACTGATTTTCGTATTTCTCGATCGCTTCGCCCAATTTTGCGAGCCAGCTCGGAGAAGGCTTACCAGCGCTGTTGTTGAGCAGCCAGGTTCGTTTGCCATCCACTAAGATCGAATGAATAGAAAAAGATATGTTACGTCCCAGGGAAGGCCAATTAGATATTACCTGATAGAAGCCATTGTCCCCTTTGACGACTTCAGCTGAATATTTTTTATCATCTTTAAATTCAACGATAAAAGAATCCTCGGATGATTCAAGATCGGATTGTTCCTGGCCTTCTCCGACTGCCTGGACAAGTTCCCGTGACCAGACCTCATGTCCAATGGTTATTATTTGTTCCCAAACTATTTTGGCACCATCGTCTGAAATATCGGCAGGTTCAAGAATAGCCTCTCTCCCATCTTCCAATTTAATCTTATACCGTATTCCGTGGTCTGTTTCAAATAGTTCCAAATTAGCTTTGTGATATGCTCCTCCCAATTTGCATTGAATTTCTGGCATAAGTAAGTTTGATCTAAAATTAATTAATGTGGATATTAAATCAGTTTTTAGCTTTCCTAATTGTCCCCAATTTTTCAACTTAATCTCCTGGCAAAAAAGACTCGTGGCAACTTTCAACCCCAAGCTCTTCAAATTCTGAATGGGTCGGACTGTACTTTATTAAATAATTTTGAGCCAACCATTTAACAATATTTTCTATGCCAGTTAAAGAAATCTCCAAAATTTACGACACCGTGTTATGCAGCCCTGGTATGACAGATAGTTTAAAAATCGATATGCGCATCACGAGGAAGAATGTGCTCCTGATCAGCAGGCTGATTGAAAACGGCCTGGTCAATAATGAACATCAGAAGGATGAAATCTTTGCCCAGCTTCCAAAAGAAACAACCGATGAACTGCTGATCGTCCGGGATGATATCTTGAAAAAGGCGGGCCTAAATGAGTTCTATGAAAAGCTAAAGTCATTATGAGCTTGCTGCGGAAAAAAGAAAAAGGGCTTAAAGCAGCCCTTCATCAGCAAATGAAAAATATCCTTCATTTCCCATGATCAGATGATCCAGTACCTTATTGTGGTTAAATTCAGAAGCATGTTTTATTTTCTGAGTAAGTTCCTCATCAGACCGGCTTGGTTTTAAATTACCTGAAGGATGGATGTTAGCCTTATGCAATGCTTTGTATAAAACTCATTATATAAAGTATATATTTATGTAAAGCAATATAGTTAAAACGTTATTCCCAATAGAAAATACAAGAAATTACCCTACATAATATTACGCCGTTTTCCGTAGGCACCTAAACCATCTTCCCGATCTCGGGTCTTTGTCTTGAAGACCGCTCAGGTTTTCTTTATAAAATCTCTCGCAGCCTGATCCTTTAAAACAGTCCATGAATAGATTTTTTATGGGTTAATTTACTTCAATTCAGCTTTGGCTACAATAGTTTCTACTTGTTCAATAGGCGGAGATTCTTTTATCCCCGCTTTGGTTTTTATGTTAAAAAATAAAGATATAAAAACTCTTTGGCTGTCGGATGATTGACAAATAGAGTGAACTGTTATTTGCGGAAATTTTTGGAAAAATATATTTACTTCATCTTCCACTTTGCTAGCATCAGCTCCTGAAAACATTTTGCATATTAACATGACTAATTTGTTTTAAAACATTATGTAATTAGTTGATATTTTGAGCTATTGTTTAATTCTCAACAAAAGCTATTTTTCTTTTCTACCCTTTATACCCAACAAAGAGGAAATTACTACCAGGCATCATCATAAATGCCAATAGAACGCGATATTATCTTAAAAACACTATCTACATATTTCAAAGCGGAACTTCAAATCTAATTTCGAAAAGATTTATCAGATTGTCAAATAATTATTAGCCAGAATAAATATATGACTTATAGAATTTGCAGTTTTGTCTGTGAAGACCTGAGATGAATGACTGAAAGATCATTGCTTTGTTTAACTGATGAGTTACTGAAATTTGATGAAGGATAATATATAAGTGAGTTCTTGCCATTTGTGGTACCATTCTAAGATTTGATTTTCGGTTTATTGAAGTATCGCGGTAATTTTTAAATCAAATTCTGAATAGGTCCAATTGATCTTATTTAGATAGTTTTGAGGAACCATTTACATATATTTCTATGCCAGTTAAAGAAATCACCAAAATTTATGTCCCCGTGCTATGCAGTCCAGGCATTACGGACAATGTAAAAATCGACATTCGCATTGCAAGGAAGAATGTGCTCCTGATCAGCAGGCTGATAGAAAATGGTCTGGTCAAGGATGACAATCAGAAGGATGAAATATTTGCCCAGCTTCCAAAAGAAACAACCGATGAACTTCTGATCGTCCGGGATGATCTGTTGAAAAAGGCTGGGCTGAATGAGTTCTTTGAAAAGCTAAAGTCATTATGACTTTGCTGGGGAAAAAAGAAAAAGGGCTTAAAGCAACCCTTCGTCCGCAAATGAAAAATATCCTTCATTTCCCATGATCAGATGATCCAGCACTTTAATTTCGTGGAACTCACAGGCATACTTGATTTTTTGAGTGAGTTCTTCATCGGACCTGCTTGGTTTCAAATTACCTGAAGGATGATTGTGCGCAAGAACCATATTGCAGGTAATCACTTTTAGCGCTCCTACTAGTATCAGGCGCGGATCAGCGACCGTTCCTGTCAGGCCGCCGGAAGATACCTCGTAAAGACCAACGATGGCATTGGCCCTGTTTAAATATAACACTTTGAATTGCTCGATCAGGTCCATTTTACCGTCTTCCCAAAGTCCACTAAATATCTTGTAGCAATCATGTGATCCCTTGATCTTGATTCGTTGAGATGCTTTTACTTTTGACTTGTAAATCAAATCAACTTCCGATACCTGGCTTAAGATCAATTTTCTCATTTCGTTTTCCATAACCATTCATTTTAAATGTTAAGAATTAATTATGGTGCAGTCCCAGCCTTCGGACAATAAAGTCAAGGAAGCAACGGAATAAATGTCCCGCGACGCATGTTCTCCCGCGCCAGCGGGATACCACTGTTTATGCCGGAATTTCATTGACTTTCAGCAGGCCGAAGGCTACCTTTGTACCAGGATTAATGATGACTTTTATAGAAATAATAACCGGCCGCCAAGGAAAATATCAGCGCGAGAAATCGGGGGTGGCTATGCGGACTTAGCTTATAAAATAATAACTCCACTAGACTAAATACTATCCAGACAGGCAGCAGGGAGGAAAAAACAATACAAACCATAAAAAGCGGTATCCACCATAAGTTTTTTTTCGTTTTAAGGGAAATCATCCATTTTCTTAATAGACAAAAAATGACGTAAAGGATTCTAGCGAATAGCAGAATCAGGCCGACCCATAGCAGGCCATGGTCTCTTTTAAGCAGTATATGGTCTGTAGCAATATAGGCAACAAATAAAAATGGCGAATAACCAATGACCCTAAATGACCATTTAAGGACAAATAATAAACCTATCAGGACAACCAGAAATAATTGCTGCCCATCATTGCCATAGTAAAATCTCATAACAATTCCGATGGATGATTATAAAACCTAAATCAAGCTGCCGCGTCGCCTTCCGTCCAAAAAACCATAAGCGATGCGGCAGCTTTAACTACTCGCTTTTTTGCCTGTTAGGTTGTCTTTTGCAGTTTCTTTATTCTTTTTTGTAAGGACTCAATTTTATCTTCCTGTTTTTCAAGCCTTGCCTCTGCTTTCCGCTGCTGCTCCTTTTCAATACCTGCTATATCCATCCCGATGCCTGCTGCCATCTGATAGAGGAAATAACCTTTTTCGCAATTGGGCGACTTGCTTTCTGAATTACCTGCAACAGCCATTCTGATAAGATAACCAAACTGTTCATCCGTCAGATTGCCAAGCATTTCATAAAGATTTTCCTTCTGTTCCGGTGCGGTCTCATTTCCGGAAAAGAGTGTGACGGATACTTTGTTTCGGGTCGAATATTCAAGCGATTGATAAATGATCAACCGGACAGCAACCCAATCGGCAGTAGTCATGGAAATGGAATCGTTTGCATTTTGGATAAGCGCACAGAAGGATTCATGCACTTTCAATTGCACCTTCTCCTTGTCCAGTTCACTGGAACGAAGTTCTCGGCTATTGATGCGGTCTATCTCAGCCTGCAATAGTTCGACCGTAACCGTTCCCGCTTTGATCGCTGCCTGTACTTCTTTTGCCGTAACGCTTTGATGCGAACTATTGTTTTTAGGCAATTCAAGGCTAAACAGCACCGGCAGCATCCCGCGTTCAGAAACAAAGACTCCTTTTAATGTCTTGCCCCTTTGTCGCATCCCGTTAAATTCCTCCAAGTCTATTTTGTACTCCTCCACGGCCTGACTATACCCTTCTTCATCCAGTTCGGCTTCTTCCCCTTCTTCGAACTCATCTAAATTGCAGAAATCGGCTTTGTCGGGCATTTCAGGGGCATTGAAAATAGTTACTTCATGGCGGTCATATCTTGGCAGGACAGCTGCCTGTGGAATCGACAGGGCTACATTCATCAGCATTTGTGAAGGCTCTCCGTTGAAAACCAGGGCATCGGGTTTGATCTTTTCAAACGCACTACCAAACTCAACAGAAAAATGGGCGGTACATTTTTTAGAATAGCATTCCCTGTTTGTACAAACAGCCTGTTTGGCGTACTCCGGAAATAAGGTTTTTAGCGTAGCGGTATTGGAAGGACAATGGGTACAGGCACCTATTTCAGGCAATAATTTCTTGTCCTTCGTGTCAAATGGTGCTTGCTTAAGATCATATTTGAACCGGGCGAGTGAATATTCCAGATGATTTAGCTCAAAGTTTTTTTGTTCTTTCCAATCTTTACAGTACTCGTCGAAAAATTCTAGTTGTGATCCCTTTGATACAGATGCAATGTCAAATGCCTCCTGGATATTGACCTTATCAGCCAGAAACATTTCCCGAAAAGGATCAATAAGGGACAAGAGTTTGATGCGACCATACACAAAAGCTTTAGACTTGCCAAGCCGGGCTGCAATTTCATCGATGGATTTACCGGCTTTCTGCATTTCTCCGAT
>DATHGW010000765.1:0-2549 GCA_035317445.1 Puia sp. | reverse complement strand
AAAACGGTATCTCTTGTCTTCAGAAGGGATATTGATTTCTTTGCAGACCAACGCCAGGTTTTTTGAAAACAGGATGGTTGAGCTGTCGTCTTTGGTTAGGCTGTCGACCATCACGCCGGTAAGCAGGAATGAAAAGTCCTGTCCGGTAAATCTTGTTTTCCCCGACCGAAAGTCTTTCACAATGAGCGTTGCGTGATTCACCTGAATGCTGTCCATCCGGATACTTTTCAAAGATCCCAGGATCTGTTTATATATTTCTTTGGCGGGGCTATATTCTGTGCTGTCCCGGAGAAAATCAGACAATGCTATTTCTATGGACGCGCCATTGACCTCGATCTTCCCTCCTTCGATTTCCTTGTTAAGAAGTGCCTTTGGAGTTTTGACCCGCATGATATCGAGGTTGGGGATATTAATCGTAACAAGAACGGGTGGGCTCTTATGCTCTTTGGCCATCTGGCGGAACAGAGCCGTATCCGGCAGCAGCTGTACTTTAGCAACATGCAAGGTGCCTGATACTTCATCAATGTACAGGCTGTCGTACCTGACCTGGTATAATCCTTTGGTTTTTTCGCGAATGCCTTCCTGGATGCTGTTATGGACAAGCTTGTATTTATAATATCGCCATACCAGTACTCCTGTTGCGATCAGCAAAGAAAAACCAATGAGCAGGTAAATTTTTACAGGTCTGCTTTTTTTTGAATTCATACGTTTTTGTTCGTTTCCGGAATTCGATTGTTCGGGACGATGCTATTATTGTGCTAGGCACTAATTATGTTCTATTTTTACTCCACTGTTCACCAGCAGCCTTACACGTGGAAAAATATCTACATGATCGTTAAGAAAATTAAAACCTTCTGGCAACTCTTCAAGAAAGCATTTTTTTTGTTTATCCATTATCATGGACTTAAACTTAGCGCGTCCTTATCTTTCTATACTGTATTTTCCGTCGGGCCATTCCTGATCATTATCATTTCCCTTGCCGGGATTTTTTTTGGAAAAGAGGCTGTGGAAGGAAAGGTGTATGGGGAGATCAGTGGTTTGATCGGGAGCGATATTGCATTACAGGTGCAGGATATTATCCGCAACATCCAAAAATCCAATCACAGTACCATCGGCAGTATCCTTGGCTTTGTCATCTTACTGATCGGCGCTTCCAGCGTTTTTTCAGAAATTCATGAGTCGTTGAACCATATCTGGTCCGTTAAGGCCAAGCCGAAAAAAGTTTTTTTTCATCTTGTTATCAGGCGATTGTTGTCGTTTTCGTTGTTGCTGGGCATGGCTTTCCTGCTGTTGGTTTCGCTGCTGGTTAACGCGCTGGCGGATGTATTAAGCGAGCATTTAAAATCGAATTTGAAAGATTCTATTATTAAATCTTTTTATAGTCTGAACCTGGTGCTGATCTTTGTGGTTGTTGCAGCCTTGTTTGCAGTTATTTTCAAGATATTACCGAATACCTATATCCGGTGGAAAGATGCCATCACCGGCGCATTGTTCACATCGGTTTTGTTTTTGATCGGAAAATTTCTCATCGGTTTTTACCTGGGCAATTCCAGCATTGGCGCTACGTACGGTGCGGCTGCAGCAATTGTGGTGCTCATGGTTTGGGTGTACTATTCTTCTATCATTCTATATTTTGGGGCCTGCTTTACCAGGGTCTATGCCAATCATCGGGATAAAATGATCAGGAAGCCGCAAGCACTGTGAAAAAAATTCCCCAGCCTGGTGATGAAATTCGTAAAAACACTGGTATTGTTTTTTCATTCTAAGAAGAACAAATGAGAAATCAATCTTGTAGTGGTTAAGGATCAGGGGAGAATCTGACGGGATCCTATTTTTTTGCTGGTCAGTAAGCGGTTATTGCTAACTTTAATGGATTAGCCGATTGGTCATTCCGATGAGTCAACTGCTTTGTTTATAGATCATTCTGAACGTTGGGCTTTGACAATAGCAATGACGGTAAATAAAATAAATTGACAGGAAGGTGAAGAATAATCCCATTCAGGAATTTTTGACGAATCTAAGGATATCATTTCTTGGTGATACCCTGATGCACAAATACGACAATGAGAAGCCGCCACTGAGATCCGAGCTGTTTAGCCTCGAGCAAATGGAGCAATATGCCAGGACGCTGGCAAAAAATCATTCGGTAACCCAGGAACGCATCCCGGAACAACTGCTTCGGCGATTGGCCGAGAATGAAGAAATCCTGCTCGAGGTTCACAATTTATTGACGGAATCAGCCAAAGAAAATTCCCGCATCACGCCGGCAGGGGAATGGCTGCTGGATAATTTTTACCTGATCGAAGAGCAGATCTACACCGGAAAAAAGCATTTACCCAAAGGATTCAGCAAGGGATTGCCCCAATTGGTGAAAGGACCCTCCCTGGGCCTTCCCCGCGTATATGATATTGCGCTTGAATTGGTTTCACACAGTGACGGAAGGGTAGACCTGAACAGCCTGTCGCGCTTCGTGACGGCCTACCAGGAAAGTTCCTACCTTAAGTTAGGCGAACTCTGGGCCATACCGATCATGCTGCGCCTCGCCCTGA
>DATHGW010000764.1:0-3321 GCA_035317445.1 Puia sp. | reverse complement strand
TAAAATCAGGCGCTGCAGCAGAATCTTTAAAGCTGACAGACTGGTATGTTGCGTTGAATCCGAGGCTGAATTTTGACGAAACGGCGAAGGTAGCCACCAGATCAGGCTGAATCACTTTCTTTATGTCGCTTTGTTTTCCAGCCACGAAATTGAGGAAGAGTTTAAACTTATCATCTTTTGAACCTGTCGATAACTGTGCAATAAAGGATTTAGGCATGGCAGGTGCAGACCTGAAATCCGTGGGGTTTGAAATACCGACCATTAAAGCGCTTTTGCCTCCGAGGCTGATGTCCGCCTTTAAGCCGGTGTGTGAGAATGGTCCATTGGTGAACATGTAGCTCATGCTGTAATTCCTGTTCAGGTATGCGTCCAGCACTTCGTAACCGACATGGGTACCCCAGGTGCCTAAAGTAAATTTGATTGCTGAAGAAGGTGCATAAGTTAAATACAACTGTTTGATGGCAAAGCGCGTATTGGCGTCATTGTAGGCGAATTCTTCGGCCCTGGTACCAAATCCAAGGTCTACGGTCGCACTTACCTTTCCGAAACTATGGTCCAGCCTTACCGAGGCCATGCCCAATTCGAAGGAATTGCTGGAATGGGTAAAACTGGTGTAACTGTTGTAAGGAAATGATTTTGGGTTGTTGAAATTATACCGGTAATAGGCATCCACAGAACCCGTAACGGTGACCGGCGGCGGCGTAGCTTTAGCGGCTGAATCCTTACTCTGCGCCCGGATCATGACAAAAGGCAATAATAGAGAACTAGTCACTAAGAATTTTCTTAACATTGCAATTGGTTTTAAGTGTTAAAAAGGGGTACAGTTAGAACTTTGTCCAGAAGTTCTTTAATAGCTGTACCTTTTTCTATTTACAATCTTGATACTAATGTGGCAGGCAAGAACAATCGTTAAAAAAATCTGTGTACAGATAATGAGATGTGTAGTAGGAGTCAGGTTTGGGTCGATTTGAATATAGGAACCGGGGAGGCTTTCTCTCAGAATAATCGCAACAAAGGCTAAAACGGAAAGCATCATGTAGAGATTGAATTCCAGGTTAAGCCCCGATTGGTTTTTATTCATGAAATCTTGTTTTGGTATAATCGATTCTAATCTTTGGCTAAATTAGTTAAAAATCATATCGAAAGATTAAAATATGTTATAATAATTTGAATATAAATTATCATAATATATAGCTATTTTTATAATAAATTGATTTACAACAATATTTAATATGAATAAGATTATTGTAAAAATATTCATCAAATATTATATATTATAATATATATATGGCAGGCCTGCCAGTGAGTAAATTTAAGCGCGGGCGAGCAACAAAAAAAGGGAGCGAAGAAGATCTGAAAGTCCGTAAACCGTCAAATCTTCTTCGCTCCCTTTTTTTGTTCTTAATATGATGCTGCGATCACCGAATTATCTTTGGTTTCAAGCAGCGATGATCCCATCAGGTATTCGTCTATCTTCCTGGCGCATTCCCTGCCTTCACTGATGGCCCAAACAACCAATGACTGGCCCCGGCGCATATCCCCGGCAGTGAAAATTTTGGCGATATTGGTTTGATATGATTTTTCAGTGGCCTTCACATTACCGCGATCATCGAGTTCAACGCCAAGTTCATTGACCAGGCCATCGTGTTGCGGATGCACAAATCCCATAGCTAAAAATGCCAGTTCGCAGGGAATATCTTTTTCTGATCCGGCAACTTCGACGAACCGAGCGGGTTTATCATCTTCCGTAAATTTCCACTCCAGGTTCACGATCTTCAACGCTTTTAAGTTACCCTGTTCATCGCCAATAAATCCCTTGGTTGCCACTGCCCATTGTCTTTCGACACCTTCTTCGTGAGATGAAGACGTTTTTAATGTCATGGGGTAGGTTGGCCAGGGCATATGCGCTGTTCTTTCCTGCGGCGGTTTCGGCAGCAACTCAAACTGGGTAATTGTTTTTGCAAAATGACGGTTTGAAGTTCCCACGCAATCACTTCCCGTGTCTCCACCCCCGATAACCACCACATTTTTTCCTTTTGCCAGGATATTGGTTTCAGTAAAGGCTGTTC
Source organism: Puia sp. (assembly GCA_035317445.1). Taxonomy (GTDB): domain Bacteria; phylum Bacteroidota; class Bacteroidia; order Chitinophagales; family Chitinophagaceae; genus Puia. The sequence goes on along the minus strand of DATHGW010000764.1, from coordinate 1,252 downwards.
CGCTGACCCTTTTATTTTGTTGTTTTAAAAACTCCATGGCAAAATGGACGCCATTCAATTCCCTGCCCGGAATGGCGAGGTCCCTGGGGATGGTAGATCCACCTGCCAGCACGACGGCATGAAATTCCCTGAGTAAGTCATTGATGCTGATGTTCACGCCTACATCCGCATTGCATTTGAACAGAACCCCTTCCTCTTCCATCAGCTTGATCCTCCGGTCAACCACCCATTTCTCGAGCTTAAAATCAGGTATGCCATACCGTAACAACCCACCGGGGGCGTCGTCGCGCTCAAAAACGATAACGGTATGACCCGCATAGTTGAGTTGGGCAGCAGCGGCAAGTCCGGCCGGACCTGAACCCACTACAGCAATTTTCTTACCCGTCCTGATATTGGGTTTATGCGCTTTGACAAATCCTTTTTGAAAAGCAATTTCAATGATGTGTTTTTCGATTTCTTCTATGGCGACGGCTGGTTGGTTAATGCCCAATACACAACTGCTTTCGCATGGCGCCGGACAAATCCTGCCGGTAAATTCAGGAAAATTATTCGTGGAAGATAAAATACCGTAGGCGTCCTGCCAGTCTTTCCTGTACACCGCATCATTGAATTCGGGAATGATATTGCCCAAAGGACATCCATGGTGGCAAAAAGGAATGCCACAGTTCATGCAGCGCGCGGCCTGCTGGTTTAATTGTTCTGCGGGATACAAGGAAATGAACTCTTTGTAATCCGATCTTCTTTCCTGCACAGGACGTTTGGCAGGAAGTTCCCTCGTAAATTCCATAAAACCCGTCGGTTTGCCCATATTCTTACTTTTGCAATGGAGAAATCCCAAAATCTAACATCTTCATCCGGCCACAGAGAACCACGGAGAGGTTCAGTCACACAAGAGAAAGCCTACTCCGCGTTCTCAGTCAGTTTTGGTTCTCTGTGGCCGGCGCAACCTCATTTGTTGCTCTTCACAGTCACCCTTTCTTTTTTTTCTGACAATGCTTTTTTATAGTCTTTAGGAAATACCTTGATGAAATTCTTCAGCTGGTTTTCAAAATCATCCAGCACAAATTTTGCGACTGCACTGTCCGTGTAAGCATAATGCCGCTGGATCATATCCCTGATTTCCGCACTGTCCTCTTCCAGCACCGGATCCAGGTCAACCATTTCTTTATTGCATAAGGCGTCGAAATGTCCATTCACATCATAAACGTAAGCAATCCCGCCACTCATGCCTGCGGCAAAATTCCTGCCGGTA
>DATHGW010000763.1:0-2177 GCA_035317445.1 Puia sp. | reverse complement strand
AAAGCAATGTAATTGCCCAGCATCGTGATTGTGAAAGAACCAAATGACATCTTATTCTTTATCAGGTTCAGCATCACACTCATGTTACCGAGAAACTGAATTCCTTTATAGCAAAGGAATATACCCAATCCGATACGTATGATATCAACCCATTTGGGGTGATGACTGTCGCCCCAGAGCTCGAGACGTTGTACAATGTTCATACAGCAAGTTTAAGCAGGCAATGAAAGCATTATAAATATACTAATATTTTGTAATAAAGAAAGGGCCGGCAAACAAAAAAGACCGGTCAAAGACCAGTCTTTTTGTTTGTGCGGCAGAGGAGATTCGAACTCCCACAACCTTTCGGCCGCTACCACCTCAAAGTAGTGCGTCTACCAGTTTCGCCACCGCCGCAGGTTTTCTTAAACAGCTGCAAAAATAGGAATTTCACCCCTCATGTTTAACTATTTTCTCAATACAATTCTAAAGGTCGTTCCCTTTCCCATTTCTGACTGTTTCACAAACAATTCACCTTTGTGATACTGTTCAATGATGCGTTTCGAGAGGCTCAATCCAAGGCCCCAGCCACGTTTTTTTGTGGTAAACCCAGGTTTAAATACGCGGGGAATATTGGCTGCCGGGATGCCCTTACCCGTATCGCTAACGTCGATCAGGATCTCCTGGCCGCTTTCCCGGATCACGATATGAATGGCGCCCTTGTCTTCGATGGCGTCGAGTGCATTTTTTAGCAGATTTTCAATCACCCAGTCGAATAACGGCCTGGATATACGTCCCGTCACTTCGGATTTACCGCCTGTATCAAAATTGATGCGCACTTTTTCGGTTGCCCGTTTCCGGATGTATTCCACCATCCCTTCGATCTGGAGGACCAGGTTTGAATTTTCCAGGTGCGGCTTGCTGCCAATTTTGCTAAACCGGTCAGACACCAGCTTGAGCCGGTCGATATCTTTTTGCAATTCACCCGTGATGGGCTTGTTCGCTTCATTGTCTTTCAACATTTCCACCCAGCCCTCCAGCGATGAAATGGGCGTGCCAAGCTGATGAGCTGTCTCTTTGGCCATGCCAGCCCAGACCTGGTTCTGCGTAGACCGGTTGCTGAGCGTGATGGAATAAATGATCAGGAAAATGAACAGGGCCACGATCAGCAATTGAATCAAAGGGTAATACCTCACCTGGTCAAGCAAAACGGTATGGCCATAATAATAACGGTTAGCTATATATGGATGATCGGAGAGCTTGATCTCGAGCGGACTGTTTTGAGATTTGAAGAGCTTCAGTTTACCTGGCAGGTAATTTTTATCGGCGATGACCCGGGCAGAATCAATATTGATAAAATTGATGATGCTGTCCTGCTCGTTCGTTTCGATTATGGGGATGGTCTGCTGTTCATTGTGGATCAGGCTCGGAAGCGTCAGGTCCATTTCCCGGTTGTTGAGAATTGCTTTGCTGGCAGCCACCCATTGCTCCACCTTCTGCCTTTCTTCTGATGCGATCTTTCGGGCCAGGAATTGCGAGTAAAAAATGGTGCCCGATACAATCGCAATGGCAGGAATGACCAGTAAGAACCTCCAGTTGAGCCGGTGAAGAATCATAGACCGAAAGTATAAAAATAGTCACACAATCCTGTCTCCCGGGCAGGAAGGAGTATAATTGCTATTTTATTGTTGTTAAATGCTTTTTACCATTTTTCTTAGGCCCATTCTCTTATTTTTGAAAAAAATTTATAATTCCCGGATCTAGTGCAACCAACAGTCGCTATTGTTATACTCAACTGGAACGGCCGTAAATTCCTGCAGCAATTCCTTCCTTCACTATTAGCCAGCACCTGTGCGGGCGCGGAGGTGATTGTCGCCGACAATGCGTCAACAGATGATTCCCTGCAATTCATGAAAACGCATTACCCACAGGTGCGGATCATTGAGCTTGTGCGGAACTACGGTTATGCGAAGGGGTACAATGAATGCCTGAAACAAGTGAGCAGCGATTATTATGTTTTGCTGAATTCAGATGTTGACGTGCAGCCCGGGTGGATAGAGCCTGTTATCGGCTTGATGCAAAAAGATCTTTCGATCGGCGCATGTCAGCCCAAATTGCTGAGTTATGCAGATAGAAGCCAGTTCGAATATGCTGGCGCCGCCGGCGGATGGCTCGATTATCTTGGCTACCCCTTTGCA
>DATHGW010000762.1:0-3802 GCA_035317445.1 Puia sp. | reverse complement strand
CTCCTCGCGCAGAAGCTGTATGAAAGTGGCAATATAACGTATATGCGTACCGACAGTGTGAACCTGAGTGAAACCGCGAAAGAGGAAATCAAAAATCAGATCAACCGGCAGTTTGGAGAAAATTATTATCAACCCCGTAACTATAAGAATAAGAATGAAAGTGCGCAGGAAGCGCATGAAGCGATACGTCCGACTTATATGGAAAATACCACCGTCGACAATGCCGATTGGCGGAGGTTGTATGAGCTGATCTGGAAACGTACCATCGCCTGCCAGATGGCAGACGCCGAACTAGAAAAGACAACGGCAAAGATTCGCATCTCCTCCAATAACGAAGAACTCACGGCAACCGGTGAAGTGATGAAGTTTGATGGATTCCTTAAAGCGTATAGGGAAGACCGTGATGACGATGACATGATGGAAGATGAACAACAGGAAGGGATGCTTCCGCCGTTGGTTGCCGGCCAGCAATTACCTCTGAAAGAGATGAAGGCAACAGAAAAATTCACCCGTCCCCTGCCCAGGTACACAGAGGCTTCCCTCGTAAAAAAACTAGAAGAACTGGGCATCGGCAGGCCTTCTACCTATGCGCCGACGATTTCCACGATTCAGAAGCGGGGTTATGTTGAAAAACGGGATAAAGAGGGCATAAAAAGGGATTTCAGAATTTTGCTGTTAAAGGACGACGTGGTCAGCAAGCTTTCTGACCAGGAAACCACTGGTGCGGAAAAATCAAAACTTTTCCCTACGGACCTGGGACTGGTGGTGACAGATTTCCTGAAGCAGTATTTTGACGATATCATGGATTACAATTTTACAGCGAGGATCGAGGAGGAATTTGATGAAGTGGCTGCCGGCAAGCTGAAATGGAGCAGTATGATCGATGAGTTTTATATTCCTTTTAAAAAGGATGTTGAAAATACCATTGAAAATGCGGAACGGATCAGCGGCGAAAGAGACCTCGGCATTGATCCCGTTTCGGGCAAAAAAGTGATCGCGCGGATGGGACGTTATGGTCCCATGGTGCAGATCGGTGATACCAGCAATACAGAGGACAAAGCCCGTTTTGCCAAACTGAAAAATACACAAAGTATTGAAACGATCAATTTTGATGAAGCGATGGAATTGTTCAAACTTCCGCGAATCCTGGGGCAGTTTGAAGGATCCGACGCATCGGTGAATATCGGCCGCTTCGGTCCGTACATCGCCCATGACAAGAAATTCTATTCATTGGGCAAAGAATTCGATCCATATACCATCAGTCTCGAAGAAGCCATGCCTATTATCGTAGAAAAAAGGGAAGCAAAAGAACAACGCACCATCAAGGTTTTTGAAAAGGAAAAAATCCAGTTGCTCCGCGGTCCTTGCGGACCTTACATCAAGCAAGGCCTTCGCAATTATAAAATCCCCAAAGAAAAACAGGAGACTGCCGTCGATTTGAGCCTTGAGGAAGTCAAAGCGATCATCGAGGACGTCAAAGCCAACCCGCCGAAAAAAGTTCCCAGGAAAAAGAAATCATAAAAGCCCCACCCCAACCCTCCCCAATGGGGAGGGTGATCTCTTTTATAATTTTTCTGACAATTGGCGAATGCGTCTTTAGCACCGCTCCTTCCCTTTTGGGGAAGGAGAAGGAGGATGGGGCTGCACACGAAATCTCAAATTTCTGCGTTACATATAAAGAAAGGCTTTACTAAGTAATAAACATCCGCCCGGCATTTGTGGAAAAGATTTTCATGGAAGATTTCCAGGTTCGCCGATATTGATCTCCGTTATCGTGATCATCTTTATCCAGGAAGCTACAAACATCCACCCCATGCAAGAGACTAAAGAAATAAAGGCCCTGTTTCACCTGATCGACGATCCTGATGAAGAAGTATTTTTCACGATCAGCGACCGCATCGTGAGCTATGGAAGAGGGATCATCCCCAACCTCGAGAACCTCTGGGAAAATACCATCAGCGAAGAAACACAGGAACGCATTGAATTACTCATTCATAAACTGCATTACAGCGACCTCACCGAAGATTTCATGCGCTGGAAGACAAGCAGCTACCAGGACCTGCTGACGGCATCCCTGCTTGTAGCCAAATTTCAGTATCCCGACCTCGCCACCACCACGGTTTTACAGGAAATTGAAAAATTGCGCAGGAACATCTGGCTTGAACTCAACACCTACCTCACCCCATTAGAGCAGGTCAATGTGCTGACAAGCATTATTTACAGTTATTATAACCTGAAAGGAACGGAAGTCGGATATCAGCATCCCGAAGAATTCCTGATCAACAAGGTCATTGAGACGAAAAGAGGTAATACCATTGCCAATGGCATTTTATACCTGATGCTGGGCGAGTTACTTGACATCCCGGTGAAAGCCATCAATATTCCCAGGCAGTTCGTGCTGGCCTACATCAAACCGGAATACGAGGATGCAGGTTCCTCAAAGGAAGACTCCTTTCACCGGATCGAATTTTTCATCGATCCAATGAGTGGACAGGTATTTACGCATAAGGATGTAGATAATTATTTTAAACGCATCTCCGTTCCACCGGTAAATACCTATTTCAAGCCTTTATCCCATATCAAAATCATTCAGACCCTGCTGGAAGAATTCGGCAAGTGTTTTGACAATGAAAAAAATTCATATAAACTCAAGGAACTGCTGGCATTGTCGGCATTGTTGAATGACTAGAGTCACTGGCTGTCATTCCTCGCTTCGCTCGGAATGACAGTTATTTAGCCCGGAATGACTGAATACGAGGCACTGATCAAAACTTAACCTCCCATCCTTTTCTATATTCGCGTTTTACGAATTGATTCGCTTCATCAAAATTGGTGATCTTCATGTTGGGAGCATCCCAAAGCAATTTCTTTCTCCCGGTAAATTTTTTATCTGCCTGGATATTCCAGCTTCTCAGCGCGAGGTTTCCCATCAGGATCGTCTCTGTTAACGGACCTGCATATTCGAAAGGTGAACTGACTTCCATCTTTCCATATCCCGCGATGCAGGCATTCACCCATTGTACATAGTGTCCCTCCGGCACCCTGGCCAGGGTTTTGGGTATGTTCACCTCCTGCGTTCTGGAAGTGGGCAGTAATTTCGGATCTGCGCCGTAAGTTCCACACATCATCTTTCCTTTGCTGCCAACGATCAAAACTCCATTGCCATCCCTGTCTCCAAAGACTTCATCGGGACCCAATTCATCCGGGCGTTCGGGCTTGATGCCGCCATCCATCCAATACATTTTTACATCCGGTTTTCCGTCTTTTCCTGCAAACTTGAGCTTGATCGAAGATGCTGCAGGGCAACTCTCGGGATAGTAAACAGGCGTCCACATTTTTTCATAAATCGAAACCTGACTGCACTCCACTTCGGTAGGATAGCCCAATCCCACCGTTTTGAATGCCGGGTCAATCAGGTGGCAACCCATATCTCCCAGCGCGCCTGTGCCGAAAGCCCAGAATCCTCTCCAGCTGAACGGAACGTATTCCTTGTGGTAATCCTGTACCTGTGCGGGACCGAGCCAGAGGTCCCAATCCAGTTCTTTGGGCATCTCATCCTGGGTCTTGGGTGTACCCATGCCCTGCGGCCATACAGGACGGTTTGTCCAAACATAAATCGACGTGGCGTCCCCGATGATTCCTGCCTGGTACCATTCCTGCATCTGCCGTACACCATCACCCGAAGCGCCCTGGTTGCCCATTTGGGTCACCACTTTATAGCGTTTAGCCGCCTCCGTTAGCATGCGGGCTTCATAAATATCATGGGTAAGTGGTTTCTGCACATAGACGTGTTTCCCCAGTT
>DATHGW010000761.1:0-4636 GCA_035317445.1 Puia sp. | reverse complement strand
GGGATGAAATGGCGGCTGTAGGAGTGATCACACCGTCGTCATTATCCGGCGCATGGGCTGAATAGCCATTGTCTTCATCACTTGCCGTCAGGCCCCAGCAAATATTGCTGTAACCATTGAAATGTTTTGGATTGGCAACACAGTAACTATAGTTGATTTTAGTATGGTTGCTGTTTTGGGTCAAGTAATTCGCATAGGCATCACTGAGGTTATTGGGATTGATCCCCAGGAAGGAGTAATGCGCAAAGAAAAGAGGTCCGCCCAGGTTGGGACCAAGGGGCAGCTGGATACCGTAATAAGTGTTACCGTTTTTCATGGCTCCGTTACGAGCCCATCCATTATCATAAACAATTTTTGGGATTCTATTGGAATCTATATTCGTGGAAGCGGCCAGGGCATAAACGATCAGGGCCTCATCCCAACCGGTAATGGGCATATTGATGGCCCAGTTAAAATCGGGACTCCAATGCCAGAATAAAGTGTTTTGATTGTTTTGACGGAACCAGTTCCACTCAACGCCATTCCATAAATTATTAATGTCTGAGCGCAATCCTGATTCTGTGGGATCAGGCGTATTAAAATACTGGCGTGCGCAGAGCAGTCCTTCCATCATATAGGAAGTTTCAACCAGATCCGCTCCGTCGTCCTGCGTGCTGAAAGGCACAGTGGCACCTGTAGCGCCATTCATCCAGTGAGGAAAAGCACCATGATAGCGATGCGCCTTGGTTGTGAGAAAATTCACGATCTGGGCGATGCGGGTAAGTCCGTCAGTTCTTAAAATGAAATTGCGTTGTATGCCGACCAGTATAGCCATCACGCCAAAACCGCTGCCTCCCGTAGTAACGATGTCGCCCGAACTGTTTCTTTCCAATGCCATTCCTGAGACGGGGTGGCCAAAGTCCCAGAAATATTTAAAAGTTTGTTGTTGCACTAATGTGAGCAGGGCGGAGTCTGAGATCTGTGGGAATTTGTCTGTCGAATCGATCGCTGTTACAAAACTTAATTTTAGCACGTTTTGTAAAGGCGAATCCGCAACTGATTTTAAAGCGGTGCTGACGTTGACGGCGTATTTGGTCAAGCGTTTTAATGATGATGCGGGTTGTATGACTAAGGTGCTGTCATTATTGCTATAAGAATAGTTACTGGGGATCACGGCACCTCCGCCAGCAAGCAATACATTTCCCGCCACGGTTGATTTATTGATCGGTGCAGAAAATGAAATCCTGATAACAGGATTGGTTATTACATTATAGATCGAGGGATTATAGAGGCTGTCGTTAATCGTTGCTTTAACAAAAGTAAATGAGCCCGAAGCAGGTGGCGGGGGTGTTGTGACATTGTCTTTTTTACACGCAAGGAAAATGCATGTCGTTAAGGAAAATAAGAATAATTTTTTCACCGGGCTACATTTTACAAATGAATAATATCAATAAGAGGCTGCAGAAAGTTGCAGCCTCTTAGGCAAATCCATGCTTATATCAAATCATTAGCGGCCTGCCTGTCCGTTAAGGAACAAGCCAGCGACTTCCTGCTGAGAAAGTGCCTTGTTAAAAATCTTTAATTCATCGATCTGGCCATTAAAACATCCATTGGCACCCAGGCTTGGCGAAACACCATATAAGGTGGGTGGCCATGTGCCAATATAAATCGTCTTAGGCGGATCGCTGGCAAAACTAAGATTACCTAATGGCGTGGTCTTGCTACCATCTGTCCACATGGCCGTAGACAAATTAACACCAAAGGCAGAACTATTATTAATAGGAACGCCATTTTGATAAACGACATAAGTTGAAGAACCGCCATCATAGGTTGTTACCACATGAACCCATTTTCCGATCGCGGCGGTATCGAAAGACTCCATAGTAAAACCCTGATAAGCTGGTGATCCAAGATCAGTAAAACCATGATGTATTTTAACTGAATCATTGGACACGGGATGGAATGGCTCAATTTCATAGATCAGTTCATTGAGGGTATTGGTTCCGGCCAAAAAGAAAAGACCTCCGGGATCTCCGTCTGGTTGTTGGGCAGCCATTTTATACCACATGGAAAGCGAATAGCTGGGCAAGGACGAAAAGGCGGCGGAAGGTGTTAAGGTTGCATAGGCACCGGTGGCACCCTGGTATGCCTGTCCCCTCATTCCTGCACCGTAAGTTACCCCACTGGATGTTGCCGTCGCATTGCCCTTGTGGTCGTTCGCATCGCCATCAAAAGGCCAGTAGGCAACTAAATTCGCTGCTGCAACAGAATCCGAAGAGGCATATCCACCGATCAATACGGGCGGTGGTTTGCTATTTGAACTATTCTTAGAACAGGATCCGAGCGAGATCACCGTCGCCAATGCCGTCACAGCAATAGCCCCAAAACTTAATTTACTTGTTATTTTTTTCATATGTGCTTTTTTAAAATTTACAATTTGATTTACGTTTCAAAGTCAGCAGATGGCGAGCCCCTGGCTGTTTGTCGTTTTGTCATAGTGAATGATTTTTTGATGTCGTTTTTAATCTTGTCCGGATCAATAGCCTGGATTTTGTACGAGCCTGCCTCCACTCAGTGCAATTTGTGTTCCCGGGATTGGCAATAATTCGTTAATACCGGCCTTAAAATTTTTTCCGGCCGCCTGCATGACCTGTGCGGCACGGCCCTGCCTGACGATATCGAAAAAACGGTCATGTTCCATAGCAAGTTCTATCCGGCGCTCATTCCAGACGTCCATTTGAGTGGCTGATGCAGTGGTTAAACCCACCCTTGCGCGAACCTGTGACAAAGGCGTCATGGCATCCCCGCCCAACTGTGTGGCCGCTTCGGCGTTCATTAACAATACTTCCGCATACCTCAGAATGTGTACATTTTTTATCTGCCGGTCCCTGTTGTTAAAAAAAGATTCAAGCTTTTCACTATGATATGCCTTATAGTTATAATAAGGTGACTGTACCCCGGAGCCGGGTGGAATGACAAACCCGTCCCAAAGCGTGGTGCTGCTGTCGTGGTTTACAAAAATGATGGTAGCGATTTTGCGCGGATCATTGGCCTCATAGGCATTGATCAAACTGAGGCTTGGGGTACAAAAACCCCAACCCAGGTCGCCTGTCGGTGCATAAGGAAAGCTGGGGTTACTCCAGGTGGCGCCATTATTTCTTGGCCCCTGGCATTCGGAATAGAGGGGAATACCGGCATCGCTATTGTTAAATTGTCCGGTCTGGATCTCAAAAATTGATTCGGCATTGTTATCGCCCACCTCTTTCCAGATGGTTGAATAATCTGATACAAGACTATATTGCCCGGAATTGATCACGTCTTTTGTAAGATCAAATACTTGTTGCCAGTTTTTCAGGTACATATTGACTTTGGCAAGCAGGGTTTCGGCAGCCCCCTTAGTGATCCTGCCCTTAATCGCCTGACCCTTCAAAGGCAGATTGTCCATAGCAAATTGCAGGTCTGGTATAATGACCTTGCTGTATACATCGGCGGCGCTTGGCCTGGTAACAAGTGTTGTATCGGTGTTGGCTGCTCTCGGTCCGCTGGGAACATACAGTACGATGGGAACGCCACCAAAAAAACGAACGAGATTGAAATAATAATATCCCCGGATGAAACGCATCTCAGCATTTAACCTTCTTACGGTGGCGCTGTCTATCGCGGCGACCGCCAAAGCGTTTAATGCATTGTTGGTCCTGGCAATGCCGGCATAATAACCATTCCAGAGGGCTGCGACAAAGGGATTCCCAGATGTTTCAGTAAAATTGTCCAAGTCGTTGATACCGGGCTGGTCGAGGGCAAAACTGCCTTTGTCGGCGTCATCCGACATGATATTTGTTGCAGCTATAAAACTAATTCCATGCGTATCATAGTTCCATCCTCCGCCCGCATCAATAAAAATCAGGCTGCTATACGCTCCCGTGACGAGATCATTCGCCACACTCGGATCGTTGGAGGGCGTTGGCGTTGTCGTTTGCACATTTAGAAAACTCTTCTGGCAGGAGAGAGATAATAGAATTCCTACCAGGGAACAGCAGGCTATTATTTTTTTGTTCATAAAAGAAATTTTTAAATAAGTCAATCAACGGTTAAAAACCAATATTCACGCCCAACGATATTGTTCTTACTGTCGGGTAAGCATTCAATTCAATTCCCGCACTGGTGGGACTTGAACCGCTGGGTGGTGCATTGGTCAGGCTGGCTGAGGTCGGGGTTGGCGGCTGCAGTTCAGGAGTAAAGCCACTATATTTTGTAAACGTAAATGGATTTTGTGCGGCAACGTATACGCGCAGCCTGGTAATGACCCTGGTCTTCTGCAGGATGGCTTCCGGTAATGTATAACCGATATTGATATTGTTGATCCTGAAATAAGAACCGGATTCTATGTAATAAGTAGATGCCGGTAAATTGCCGCCATTGGCCCGTGGTTCTGTTTGCGAATGGTTTGCATTGGTCCACTGGTTAGTCGCTGTCGATGCTTCAATATTATCCAGCAGTGATTGGCGGAATGCTTTTTTGCCATTGTATATTTTACCACCCATGGTACCATAGCCCCCGATGGAAAGATCAAAACTTTTATAGTTGAGCGCGATATTGGCGCCATAATATGCCTTAGGTTGATAAGAGCCTGCATATACAGAATCCAGCTGTCCGTTTG
>DATHGW010000760.1:0-3898 GCA_035317445.1 Puia sp. | reverse complement strand
GGTGCCGGGAACCACGATGTCTCTTCCGTCATCCTGTACATCCAGGGTCAATTTCCGGAAACTAAAATAGGGTGACAAGCCGCGCACGGCGACGAGTACAGCCGTTTCATCCCAACTATTACGGCCAACCGAATTGCTGTCCCTGGCCAGGGCAATGCTGAATGCATCTTTTACGGGACTGTTCCGGATCTGATCATTGTGGGTCAACGCAATGCCGGTAAGAATTTTCCGCCCGATCTCAAAACCACTGAGGGTCACCGGTCCGGGCCATTCATTGAAAACTTTCTTTGAGGCTGCCGCATCTACCTGTACATTGAATTCATAGCCTCCGTTATGCCCGTCGTCGATACGGGCGGCCATAGATACCAGTTGCTTTACTTTTTTGGCAACCAGGTCCTTTCCCTGCAACGAAGAAAACTCATCCGGCGGTGAGCCGAGCAGGCCGGCCAGGTTGGTAAAAAAACCTACGGATACAATGGTCACGGCATGATCCGGCTGGCTGGCCAATATTTTCCGGTACAATTTTACGGCGTCCATCGCGTCGTTATTTGATCTGAGGGCGTGGGGATATTTCCGGATGATGGCCTGTGCCCACTCCTGCTTACAGTCCTTATTCGGCAAAGCATTTTTTGTAACACCAATCGGAATACCCGGCCTTTTGAAATAAGTGTTGAGCACACTCAGTGTCGGCACAGTTGTTTCGAAGGCATTACAGGACATGGTTGCGAGGATGATTGCTTCGCCCCGGTCGGCAAATGCATGCAGCAAGGCCATTGCGCCCACATCATCATAATCCGGCGCTATGTCGGTATCAAAAATGATGCGAACAGGCTTTTGTCCGAAACCGGTGATCCCGAGACAAAGAAAAATCCAAAAAATATTTTTTTTCATATTCATGATATCATGATGTAGTTAATTCATTTCTATATGGTGCTGAAGCCTGCGCGCCCAGACGGGTCACTGACAGGGAAGCCGCAGCGCAGGCAAACCGGACGGCCTCTCCCATTGGTCGGTTCTCAGAAAGGGCAACAGCAAGCGCCCCGTTAAAAATGTCTCCTGCCGCTGTGGTATCCACAGGATTCACTACCGGGGCGGGAATCAAAACAGCCGTTTCACCATGAAGCAGGAATGCGCCCTGAACACCCAGTGTGATGATCACGGTGTCAACACCCCTTACCTGCAATTTTCTTGCGGCGATCTCAGCAGACTGTATATCGACAACTTTAACTCCCGTCATCATGGCGGCCTCTGTTTCATTGGGCGTGATCACATCAACCATTTCTAACAATTCATCGGGGATCGCGCAGGCAGGTGCGGGGTTCAGTATAACCTTAACCTGTTTTGCTACGGCGGTTTGTATTGCATACCCGACAGTTTCCATCGGAATTTCCAATTGCACCAAAAGGATCGAAGCTTGTTGAATGGTTTCTGTGAATGCCGAAATATCATCCGGCACCAACGCGGCGTTTGCACCGGGAGCTACGACGATACAGTTTTCAGCATGATCATCCACGGTGATCAAAGCAACCCCGGAGGGATTTGACCGGTCGGTGAGGACGCAAGTCGTGTCGATCCCCTCTTTGAAAAATAATTCAATAGCCTGCCTGCCGAAAATATCGTCTCCCGTCTTGGCAATAAAAGTAACGGCACCCCCTAAGCGTGCAGCCGCCACGGCCTGGTTGGCGCCCTTGCCTCCGGCATTCATGAAAAAAGTTCCGCCCATTATGGTCTCACCCGCTCCCGGCAAATGAGCCGCCCGGACAACCATGTCTGTATTGGAACTGCCTACAACAACAATGGAGGTTTTTTTCATGATGACCAAGCTTTGACCCAAGGGGAAAATAAATATAAGCAGAATTCGTCTTAAAATTAGTTTTTCCCGCTTAACGCTTCACCACTAACTTTGCGACGATTAAAAAATGACATGAGTATATGAGAAAACTTCTTTTACCGTCATCGCTCTGGCTATTATTTATTTCCGGGCATGCATTTGCGCAGTCGGTTTCGAATTATGACCAGCACGAAGCCTTCGCCCCGTTTTTTTATCCTGCATACGGTGATGAAGTGCGCACGGCGGCCGGCACGCCAGGACCCAAATATTGGCAGAACAATGCGGACTATAAGATCAATGCAAACCTGGATGATGTAAACCATAGCATCACCGGATCAGTCATCATATCCTATAAAAATAACAGTCCGGAAAAATTATTCTTTCTCTGGCTGCAACTCGACCAGAATATTTACAATCCGGCTTCGAGGGGGGTTGCCGTCACGGCAGCGAAAGGTGGCCGCTGGGCCAACCGTGCTTTTGAAGGCGGGTACGAGATTAAATCCGTTCAGTTGGTTGAGAAAGGAAAAGAAACAAAAGCAGATTACAGCGTCGTGGATACACGCATGCAGATCCGGTTGCCAAAACCTGTAAAAAGCAATGGCGATTCTATACGGGTCAGGATCGAGTACTCATTCAATATACCTGAATATGGAACGGACCGGATGGGCAGGATGAAAACCAATAACGGATGGATCTATGACATTGCACAATGGTATCCGCGTATGTGCGTCTTTGATAACGTGGTTGGATGGAATACCCTGCCCTATCTTGGACAGGGAGAGTTCTATCTCGAATATGGCAATTTCGATTTCACGATCACGACATCCTCCAAAGAGATCGTTGTGGCTTCCGGAGAGTTACAAAATCCAACCGAAGTATTGACCCCGGTACAACAAAAAAGAATCCAGGAAGCAAAACAAAGCGATCAAACCGTGATCATCAGGTCTGAAAAAGAAGTGACTGATCCCGCGTCGCGACCTGCCAAAGACAGGATCAGCTGGCATTTTAAATGTCTGAATGCAAGGGACGTGGCCTGGGCCGCGTCTACCGCCTTTGTGTGGGATGCAGCCAGGATCAACCTGCCCAGCGGGAAAAAATCCCTGGCCATGTCGGTATATCCTGCAGAAAGCGCGCTCGACTCGGGATGGAAAAGATCTACGGAATTCGTGAAAGGATGTCTGGAACATTATTCCAGCCAATGGTACGAATACCCATACCCGGTAGCAACCAACGTTGCTGGAAATGTGAGCGGCGTGGAATATCCCGGGATTGTTTTTTGTTCTTCCCGTGACCGGGGTGTTGGGCTTTGGGGCGTGACCAGTCATGAATTCGGTCACACCTGGTTCCCGATGATTGTAGGAAGCAACGAACGCAAATATGCCTGGATGGACGAAGGATTTAACACGTTCATTAACGGCGTCGCGAACAAGGCTTTCCACAATGGTGAGTTCGACAATCGTCCGACCAACCGCCACAAGCTAAAATCCATGTTCAGTGACAATGCCGAAGGGATCATGACGATTCCGGACGTCTTTGCGAACAGCATGAACTGGGGCAACAATTCGTACAATAAACCCGCTTTGGGTCTGAGTCTGTTGCGCACCGAGGTTTTGGGCGAAGCAAGGTTTGATGGCGCCTTCCGGTATTATATCAACAACTGGGCGTATAAACATCCCACACCCTGGGATTTTTTCCACGCTATTGAAAACTATAGCGGCGAAACGCTGGACTGGTTCTGGCGCGGATGGTTCCTCAATAGCTGGAAAGTCGACCAGGGGATCAAGAGTGTAGAATACGTAAAGAATGATTCTTCTTTGGGTGCAGTCATTACGATCGAAAACCTGGAAAAACTTCCTATGCCCGTTACCGTTGAAGTGAAAGAGGCAAATGGAAAGACCGGGCGTGTGAAGCTTCCAGTTGAGATTTGGCAAACCGGCAATACCTGGAAATTTTATTATAACTCAACCGGGAAAATTTCTTCTGTAACCCTTGACCCGGATTTCCGCCTGCCTGACATCAATGACAGCAACAATGTCTGGCAAAGCAAAGACTGATCTATGGTCTGAC
>DATHGW010000759.1:0-5265 GCA_035317445.1 Puia sp. | reverse complement strand
GAAGGGTTCCAAGGTCAATATGGTCCGCGCCATCTGCGCCGCTCTGCTTATTATAGTTGAAAGAAGGAGCGGCGTAGTTCAATACAGAAGTCAGGTCCATTTTGGCTGTGGGCAAACCCACCTGGTTGATCTTAATTACATCAACAGGAACGGTTGTCTCCAGCTTGGCCCTGCCCGGGCTGCGTGAGCCAACAAAGACGATCTCGGAAAGTTCTTCGCCACCCAGTTCAAGGCTGACTGAAATATCTGAATTTCCAACGGTCACGAGTTGGGACTTAAAACCCACCATGCTGATTTCCAGCACGTCGCCGGCCGAGGCATTTATTCTGAAGGCTCCGCTGCCCGTTGTTACGGTGCCGGTTCTCGAACCTTTTAATTTTACGGAAGCGCCGGGCAGAGGCTGATTGGTCTTAGCGTCTTTTACCGTTCCGCTAACGCTTTTTTGCGCAAACAGGATATACGAGCTCATGGTCAGGGTTAGCAGGAGAAGCAATTTTCTCATATTCAATAGTTTTGTTATGGATGTAAAGATATCTTAATTATAGACATAAAAAGCCGGGTATAGCTGCTTTGGACGGGATATCGGGCCCCGGAGTTTGCTCAAACCTTGTGTCATCCTTGTTCCATCCTTGTGTGCTGTTGTGTCAAATAGGCCTTTTCCGCTTGAAAAGCACAACATCCACACAACAGCACACAAGGATTGCACAAGGTTGGTACATGGATAAGAGGCCTTAGTCGTTAATTTTCAAACAAGTATAATTAATTCCGCGAAATCGCTTACAGTTTTTATAGTTTGAACTTTAATGAGCTGAAATTTTAAGCCAAATATTATAATTAATTAGCAGGTGTAAGGCTCCCAAAAGAGAAATTATTCTTCAAAAAGTTATGAAATACGGGAAAAAATTGCATTCTTTACAGTCTGATTCGTCCCTATCCACTGAACAACCTGTCCTGCAGGTTTTTTTTGTTTCCAGTCTGCAACGTTTAAAATCTTCTATCAATCAAGTTCCGGTCATCCTCGAAAAACGCCCTATTGTTAACTTGATTAAGCTTATTTATGCGTTGTTTAAACCGTACTCGTTTCCTTGCTCTCCTGTTCATTGTGATGAGCAATCAACTCCTGGCCGGAGATGGCTCCCTGAAGCCGCAAACCCAATTTAGCCCTTCTTTTATGGGTTCAGTAAAAAAACTCGATGCCATTGCTGCTGCCTCGAACAAAACCGGGAAGACCGGCGTAAAAATCTGCTCCTGCCAGATCCTGGAAATGAAATCCAATAATTTCGAACATAAGAATGTCGCCGTATTTGCCGAGAAAACGAATTTCGGAAAATTTTCAGCGGACTATGGGGTTGCCACAGACGTGATCGAGAAAGAAAAAAAGCACATCAGGCTTTTCTTTTATGATAAAGTGAAGGTTGTGAACAAGGTTGCAGAAGCCACGGATTGTAAGAGTCTTTATATTAAATTGAAAGATGCCGATCAGAGTCTGGTGATGTATGATATTCTGGATGCGGATGTCAGAAAATAATGTAAAATATTAAATGTAAAATGTAAAAGTGATTATTACTTTTACATTTTACATTTAATATTTTACATTCTACATTTCCTAGTATTGCTCCTGCTCATTCGGAAAATCGCGTGATTTCACATCGCTGATGTATTGCTTGATGGCTTTGCTGATCTGCTCGTGCAGTTTGAGGTATTGACGAAGAAAACGGGGTTTGAATTCCGTGTTGATGCCCAGCATATCGTGCATCACCAATACCTGCCCATCGCAATATTTGCCTGCGCCGATACCGATCGTTGGGATTTGTAAACTCTCCGAAACTTCCCTGGCCAGCAATGCGGGGATTTTTTCCAGTACGATGGCGAAACATCCCGCCTGTTCAAGCAATTTGGCGTCTTTTTTTAATTTTTCAGCTTCTTCTTCTTCTTTTGCCCTCACGGTATAGGTACCAAATTTATAAATGGATTGAGGCGTCAATCCCAAATGACCCATCACCGGAACACCGGCTGCGATGATGCGTTTGACGGATTCCAACACTTCTTCTCCGCCCTCGAGCTTAACAGAGTGTGCGCCGGTTTCTTTCATAATGCGGAAGGTGGATATCAGGGCTTCTTTTGAATTGGATTGGTAAGAACCAAATGGAAGGTCCACCACCACGAGACAGCGGTCTATGGCCCTGATCACCGAGGACGCATGGTAGATCATTTGATCCAGGGTAATGGGCAGCGTCGTCTCATGACCGGCCATTACGTTCGATGCCGAGTCGCCCACCAGGATCACATCAATACCCGCTGCATCGAATAGTCTCGCAAACGAATAGTCGTAGGCGGTGATCATAGAAATCCGCTCGCCATTGGTTTTCATTTTCTGCAGGGTGTTGGTGGTTATTTTTTTGACTTCTTGCTGCATTTTTTTTAGTTGATATGTTGTGTGTGTTGACTAGTTGACTAGTTGATTAGTTGGTTGACGAGGTTAATAATTGCCAACTTAGGTAGAAAGCTAAATACCATTTAACTAGTCAACCAATCAACTTATCAACTTTCCCCCCGGAAGCCAATTCATAGTAAAGATGCTGAATCAACCCATCGGCCAAACCGATCTTGGGTACATAAATTTCCTCTGTATTGGCCCAGCGCATTACGTTGATGTATATCTGCAAGGCCGGTACGATTACATCAGCCCGGTCTTCCCTGAACTTATAGAGCCTGATCCTGTCCTCCACGGAAAAACTGCCAAACTCTTTATAGTAATCTTTCAGCAGTTCTAAAGAGAGCGGTTTGCCATCCTTCTTTTTGGAGATGGAAAAGATCTTATTGATGTTGCCGCCCGACCCGATGGCAATAATGTCACTGTCGTGGCCTTTGGTTTCTTTTTTTATGAAATCCTTCATCAGCTCCCACTGGCTTTCTACCACCTGGTTTTTCAGGAGCCGGATGGTGCCGATATTGAACGATTCCTTAAATACCAGTTTGGTTTCTGCAAAAAAAGTGAGTTCAGTGCTGCCGCCACCCACATCGATATACAAATAAGAATGTGCCTTGTCGAGATTTTCAGCGATATGATTTTCATAAATAAAGGAAGCTTCGTCTCCGCCGCTGATCACTTCTATTTCGATGCCCGTTTCTTCCTTAACACGCCGGATGATTTGTGGTGCATTGACCGCATCCCGCATGGCAGAAGTGGCGGCCGCCTTCAGGTACTCTACACTATGGGCATCCATTAAAAATTTGTAAGCCTTAATGGTGTTCAGGATCATGTCTTCTTTTTCGGGAGAGATCTCTTTCCTTTCGAATACGTCGAAGCCCAATCGGAGAGGAACGCGCACAAGATTCAGTTTATTGAATTCCACCTTTCCGTTTGTGGTCACTGCGTCTGAAATAAGCAAACGCGCCGCATTGCTACCGATATCTATAGCTGCCAATCTCATTGAATGGATCCGGTTTTTCAGATAACAGATACAATTTCATTGCTTGGTTCCGATACGGGCAACTGGAAGGTTTCTGCACTCTTTATATTTTTTTGATAGAGATAATTGTATATCTCAATTTGCGATCGAATCTTTTTCTTCAGATGATCCCGTTTGTATTGATTGCTCAGGTCATTGTCAAGCCACCTGGCTTTTACATTGTCGGCAAGTTGAATGTCCAGGATATCCTTTAATTCTTTTCGGATCTGCGGATCCAGTACCGGACAGGTCGCTTCAACCCGGTGATCCAGGTTTCTTACCATCCAGTCGGCCGAAGATATATAAACTTTTTCTTTACCTGCATTGTGAAATATGAACACCCTCGCATGTTCCAGGTATTCATCAATAATGCTGATGGCGGTGACCGGATGGATGAATTTTTTATTTTCAGAAAACATACAGAAGATGCCCCTGACGATCAGCTTTACCTGCACGCCGCTCTTGGCCGCTTCGTACAGTTTTTCGATCAGCGCTTCGTCTGAAAGCGAATTCATTTTGAATGTAATGGCCGCGCGCTTTTTGTTCCCTGCCATTTTGATCTCGCGGTCGATCATTTTAAAAAGCTCCTTGCGCAACGAAACAGGACAGGGGATAAGGGTCTTGCAGGCCTTCAGGATCGCAGAACCATCTTTCCATTTTTCAAGGAAATTGAACATGCGGTTCACGTCCGCCATGATATTGCGGTTTGATGTGAGCAGACAATGATCGCCATACAGGCCGGCTGTTTTTTCATTGAGGTTTCCGGTACTTACAAATCCGTAATGGATGGTGTGGTTTTTCACTCTTTTTTTGATCATGCAGATCTTGGCATGCACTTTCATATTTGGAATGATGCTCATCACCTTTACTCCTTCTTCTTCCAGGCGATCCCTCCATTCCAGGTTGGCCTCTTCTTCGAAGCGTGCACGCAGTTCTACCATCGCCGTTACATGTTTGCCATTCCTGACGGCATTGATCAGGGCGTTGATGACCTTTGAATTGGCGGCCATCCTGTAACACGTGATCTTGATGGCCGTCACATCGGGATCAATCGCCGCTTCACGCAACAGGTCAATCACCGGGTTGAATGAATGATAGGGAAAATGCAGCATCAGGTCCTGGTCCAGCACAATATCGGTTACCCGGGAGGACTTTACCAGCAGCGGGTGCATAAAAGGTTTTTTGCGAACGCCCTTCCTGGGAAATATATCCGGAAAATCCATGAAATGACGAAAATTGTGAATCCTGCCACCTGGGATCAGGTTCCCTTTTTTCAGGTTAAGCCGTTTGACCAGGTAGTCCAGCAACCCCTCGTCCATTTCTTTGTCATAAACGAAACGAACCGGCTTTCCTTTACGGCGGTTCTTCACTCCCTTCTCAATCTTTTGAATGAGGGTGGTGGAGATGTCATTGTCAATATCAATTTCGGCGTCACGGGTCACCTTGAAAATCCAGGATTCATATTTATCGTATCCGAAATAGGAAAAGATGTTCCTAAGATTATGCCGGATGATATCTTCCAGCAGGATGATGTGTTGCGTTGCCGGATCAGGGGAAGGCAGCAGCAAAAACCTTCCCAGTACCCTGCTTGGTATTTCAATCAGTGCATATTTCCGTTTCATTGATCCGTCCTTCCGTGAGAGCAGCACACCGAGATAAATGGATTTGTCGCGCAGGTATGGGAACTGCGGAATGCTTTCGACCATCAGCGGAATGATGTTGGAGCGGACTTCTTCTTCAAAATGGATTTGAACGTATTTCTGCTGATCCTTAGTTAATTGTTTTTCGTTGATGATGAAAATTTTTTCCCGCT
>DATHGW010000758.1:0-9989 GCA_035317445.1 Puia sp. | reverse complement strand
GTGAACCAGGGTACCATTTACGACGGACCTCTCCTGTTATTAGAAAATGGCCAAAGCGCTTCCGCCTCGGAGTTGTTGGCTGCCGTATTACAGGATTACCATCGCGCCATCATAGCAGGTAGCCTGACTTATGGAAAAGGTACGGCCCAATCTATTTTGCCACTGGACACCACAGTTCAGGAGTCGCCGAAGGGAGCCCGTGCCAATGATCAAAGGTCAGAATATGGATATGTAAAGGTGACCATCGGAAAGTTTTACAGAATCAATGGAAATACGACTCAACAGGCAGGGGTCACCAGCGATGTGGTATTGCCGGACATTCTCGACGACCTGAAATTCCGAGAAATCACTGAGCCTTTTTCGCTACCGCCCGACACCGTCAGGAGAAATGCCTATTACAAACCCCTGCCCGTCCTGCCCGTGAAGGACCTCGCATCCAAAAGCGCCGACCGCATAAAAAACAACAGAGCTTTTGATGCCGTCAGGGTCTTCAGCAAACGATTGGGAAACAAAGACGACAGGCCACTTTCAATACCCCTGCAATGGGAAGAATTTCAAAAATGGACCAAGTCCTACCAGCGACTGAGCGCAGAGGACCTGGAAAAACAAATTCGCCTGACCTCCCATGAGTATACTGTTGATAATAATCCGGCTGATAAGAACTTGATCAATTCGGACAATTATGCAAGGGAAATAAATAAAAACTGGTTAAAAAGATTGCAGGAAGATATTTATATTGGGGAATCAATTCATATATTATCAGACTACATTATGCTGATGGCTCATAAGTAAATCCAATGCTATGATTAAAAAATTGCTTTTTCTGACGATATCAATGATTTTGTCCGGAACCTGCTTGTTGGCGCAGGACGAAAATCCGGGGAACTACATGACACAGATCTACAAGGCGGAACAACAGGTTGCTCAAAAATATGTAGCCTATATGAGTGCCGTTTCTCATGGTAAGGGTGCAAAAAAAGCCGATAAAAAAAGGGAAGATCTGCTCAAGACGATCGATGACACCAGGATCAAGGTCAATGAACTGCCCCCTTTTCAAAAGGACCCGTCCATGCGCGATGCCTCAGTATCTTATCTGAAGCTCATGTACAGCGTCATGAACGAGGATTATGATAAGATCGTGAATATGGAAGAAATCTCCGAACAATCCTATGACGCCATGGAAGCCTACATGCTCGCACAGGAAAAAGCCAATGAAAAATTACAGGAAGCAGGAGCTGCGCGTGACCAGGCGGCAAAAAAATTCGCTGTCGATCATCATGTCAACCTCATCGAGGAGAAGAATGGCTTATCGGAGAAAATGGAAAAGATCGGAAAGGTGTCGGACTACTATAACCAGCTTTACCTGATATTCTTCAAGGCCAGCAAGCAGGAATCCTATCTTACAGAAGCTGTGGAAAAAAAGAACATCAATGGCATTGAGCAAAATAAGAATGCTTTGCTAAAATATGCTGCGGAAGGATTGGCCGCCCTTGACACACTGCGGGGATTTGAATCGGACAAGTCCGTCGTGACTGCATGCAAAAAATCAATGGAGTTTTTCAAGCAGGAGGCCGGCACAAAAATTAATATCGTCACAGATTATCTCCTCAAAAATGATGAATTCGAAAAGCTTAAAAAGGCAATGGATTCAAAATCGGCAAAAGACAGGACCAGGGAAGATGTGGATAATTTCAATAAAGCGGTGAATGACATCAATAAGGCCGTAAAAGAATATAACCAGACCAATCAAACCCTGAATGAAAAAAGGAGCGAGGTGTACAATAACTGGAACAGTTCTGTGCAGGCCTTTTTTGACAACCACATGCCCTACGCAGCAGGCTAAATATCAAATGACCGGCCCGTTACGGGTTAGTGTGGCTGATTATTGCGATACCATCAGCATATAGCTCTTCAACAGGTTTTCAATTTCTTCGAGCTTAAACGGTTTGGAAATATAATTATTCATCCCGGCCTCTACACATTTTTCCCTATCCCCCTTCATGGCATCTGCAGTCAGCGCAATAATGGGGATTTGGCAATGTGGCTCCGGCAATTGCCTGATGAGGCGGGTGGTGGCATAGCCGTCGATTTCAGGCATGTTGACATCCATGAAAATCAGCCCTGGTTCGTAGTAAGGCAATGAATCCAATGCTTCCTTGCCATTGGTCATTTGTATCACTTCAAATCCCATTTTCTTAAGCACTTCTGAAATCAGCAACATATTCATGGGATCATCATCCACAACCATGATGCTCGCCGCTTGCGAGATCCTTTCGATTACGGGAAGCGATGGGTGCAGCGAATCACTCTTCATTTGTTTTTCAAAGAGGGAAAGGATCGTCGCATTCAATTCATGCATTTTCACCGGCTTGGATAGAAATTTATGGATTCCCGTTTTTTCGGCCTCATGTTGATACATATTTTTTTCCAGGGAAGACAGCATCAGGATGAAAGGCTGGTTGACATTTTTTGCCTGTCTTTTTATTTCCTTTACCAGGGTAATGCCATCCATACCAGGCATATGGTGATCGGCAATCACCAAGTCAAAATGTTCATCCTTGTGCGAAGCTTTTTCCAATAGTTGCAGGGCCTCCCAGCCGGAAGAAGCGGTCTCAGATTCAATATGGAAATAGCCGAACATTTCCTGCATCAGCCGGCGATTGGTTTCGTTGTCGTCAACGATCAATACCTTTTTCAGCAGCGGCTTGGGCGGCAACAATATTTCATCATGCTCATTGGCTATTTCCAGGGCAAGCTTTAGGGTAAAACAGCTTCCCTTTCCCGGAGCGCTTGTCACAGAAAGGTGCCCGCCCATGAGTTCGGCAAGGCTTTTTGAGATTGTCAGGCCAAGGCCTGTTCCGCCATATTTTCGTGTGGTGGATGTATCCGCCTGTGTAAAACTTTCAAATATTTTCTGCAATTTTTCTTTCGGAATTCCTATTCCTGTATCCGACACATGGATGGCCAGGTTAAGGAATCTTTTCTCATCTTTTTGATAGGCTTCTCCGGTCTTTTCAATGAATACAAAAATTTCTCCTTCCTGCGTAAATTTGATGGCATTCCCCAGCAGGTTCACCACGATCTGGCGTATACGAACCGGATCCCCAAAAAACTGGGAAGGGATCGCCGGATCAACCTTGTACAGCATTTCCAGTTTTTTTTCAAATGCTTTTACCGTAACGATATCAATGGTTTCCTCTACCAGTTCGTCCAGCTTGAACAGGACATTGTCAATGAACAGTTTCCCCGCTTCGATCTTCGAAAAATCGAGGATGTCGTTGATGATCTCCAACAGGCCGTAGGCTGATTTTTTTACATTTTGAAGGTAATCCCTTTGTGTTTTCTGAAGATCGCTGGTCAAAACCAGGTCTGTGAACCCGATAATACCGTTCATGGGTGTACGCAATTCATGGCTCATATTGGCCATGAATTCGCTTTTCGCCCTGCTGGCAGATTCTGCAATTTCTTTGGCCTGCACCAACTCTACCTCTATCTGTTTTCTTTCGATGGCTGTTGATAATGACGAGGCGAATGAACGCAATATGGAAAATTCAGCTTCCGTCCATTCCCGTTCTTCTTCCCGGAGATCAAACCCCACAAAGCCCCAGAAGAAATCCTTCAGATATATGGGGATGGCCAGCGAGGAGACTACTTTCTGCCGCTCAAAAATGCTCAATAACTGGTGATCTGTTTCCGTCTTTTTATAACTCACAAAAGGTTGATTCAATTTCAGCGGCTCGATGATCTTGATGATGTTTTGAAATGGAATATTTTGAAGAGCCATATCCTTTGACCTGGAATACCGTTCGTTTTCATTCCACTCATTGATCAGGTTCGTGTGCCAGCTGCTTGTCTCACTACTGAAATGATTTTGAAAAACATATACCCTGTCCACAATAGCCCTGCTGCCCAGGATGCGGATAGACTCCGTAATTGTGCGGTCAAGATCGTTGTTGATCAGCAGGGAGTGCGTGGCCTCTGCGACAGCTTGCAGCAGCTGGTCCTTCTTTTTTAATTTTTCCTGCACCATGCGCTGATAGGTAATGTTCCTTGAGGTGCAGATAAGCTTAATGACTTCATTTTGATCCACGATGGGCTTGATGATGGTTTCAAGCCATATATATGAATTGTCTTTTTTGCAAATGCGATAACGAATAATGAGGGTTTCTGCGTCTGTTAAGGATGGCGATTCTTCGCGTGGAAAAAACTTATACCGGTCATCGGGATGCACGTATTCCAGTATCGACCTGCCGATGATTTCATCTACATCATACCCTAAAACCTTGTTCACGGAAGGCGATAGATACCAGATGGTTCCATCTGCAGCATGAACGCTGATGATGTCTTCTGAATTCTCCGCCAGCAAACGGAATTTCTGTTCACTGTTGACAACCGCATTTTCCGATTCCTTTTGCGCAGTAACATCCTGCGCAATACCAAAGCTTCCGAACTGATCCGTGGCCTTACCTTTTATCAGGAGATAGCGCATCCATCCTTCACTGGTTATTACCCTGCAGGAAAAAGACGCTTCATATTCCTTGTTATCTCGGTTCTTCATGGCGTTTGAAAATTCCGCCGAAACCATGGAGAGATCTTCCGGTACTATAAACTGATGCAGGAAATCATCCAATAGAATCCGGTCCGAAGCTTCGGGTTCGATGGCTAGCAGGGATTTAAGCTCATTGCTCATGATCAGTTCCTGGGCTTCAAAATCCAGCTTCCATGATCCCATCTTCGCATAGCTCATTGCGTAAGAAAGGGTATGGATCGCTTCCTGTTTGATGTGCTGCGCCTGAACTTTATCCGTCACATTCAGTCCGATTCCCTGGATCTCTTTTACTTCCCCGTTTTCATCGGACAAGGCAAGAAATTCCCAGTCGGTCCAGAAATATTCTTTTGAATCTTTGAACGGCTTCCGAATGAGTAGCTTGACGATCTTTCCCGGGTTGTTCCAGCATTCTTCTGCAACCTGCTGACAACGAAGGATGTCTTTCGGAAATATGGTCGAAATAAAAAGCGTCTGCAGGATTTCTTCCTGTGAGTACCCGAAAGAGATCAGAAACGCCGAATTCGCGTAGGTGAAATTTCCTGCGCGGTTGATGCGGATCACGTAATTGGTTTGTGATTGCAAAATGGAAGCGAGATGTTGTTTCTCCTGAAGCAGGTCATTCCTCGCTTTTTGGAGCTCCTGGTAATTATTCTCGCCGCGCTTGAAGAGTGGTTCCAGAACAAGTAAGACGAGGCAAATAATTCCTACGATCAATGAAGCAAATTTGCCGATCTCGATCGTTGACGCTTCCTCGTTTTTCTGGTTTACAATAAAAGAATATTGGTTGGTAATCTCTTTAACCAGCGGCAAATATTTCTGTTCGTTATCCAACATAGCCCGCAAATACATGAGACGGTTCATCTGCAGCAGGATAGAATCTGCCTGGCCCAATTCCTGGCCGATAGCCAGGATACTTTTATAATATGGACGGGTGCTGGATAATAACAACCTGACCTTAAACAATTCGGGAGGAAGGGGTGAAGAAGATTTGTCGATCTGTTGCTGGAGAATTTCCTGTTGTGCCTGGAATACTTTTAATGTGTTCATTAAACTATCCTGCAACGTAGTCAACTGTAGAGGATTTGTCGTGGACCCTGTAATTATGGCCACATCCTTGGCGATGGTCTGGCTCAGGGTCTGTTGTCGGCCCGAAATACTCTTTGCCTGCACGAGCTCTTCATTCTCTGCAGATTTGATGCGCACGAGGTAATAGCCAAAGAAATTGAACAAAAGAACTGTCGCAAATAAAATAATGGATATGCGAATCAGTTTGCGAAAGGGGCTTTTCATGGTTTGCAGAGGATTTCCAGTCCTCTTAACGTAAAAAAACGCATTTTAGGTTGTATGCCGCTGAAAATAAACCCTTAGTGCCCTGGCTGGCCATTTGGCAATACTCTTTAACAACCCAACGCTTATTTCGTTAATAGTCAATCACTTGCTCCTCCATGGTCATGGGAAGTTCCCGAAACTCATATTGTTGATTGCGTAACTGGGGTTCAAATCCGGCTTCGCGTATGGCGTCCTGAATACTTTTACTTGTAAAACGATGTGGGGCTCCGGCAGCACTTACCACGTTCTCCTCCAGCATGATGCTTCCGAAATCGTTTGCGCCGGCATGGAGGCAGATCTGTGCAGTTTGCCTCCCTACGGTGAGCCAGGATGCCTGGATATTTTTGATATTGGGCAGCATGATCCTGCTCATAGCGATCATCCTGATGTATTCTTCCTGGGTGGTGAGGTTATGTACGCCCCTGATCTTGGTCAATAAGGTATCAACATCCTGAAATGTCCAGGGTATGAAGGCGAGGAACCCTTTGGCGTCAGCAGGTTTTTGCGCTTGCACATCCCGAAGTTTCACCAGATGTTCAAACCGTTCCGTGATCGTTTCCACGTGACCAAACATCATGGTGGCAGATGTCGTGATGCCAAGCAGGTGGGCTTCATGCATAATATCCAGCCACTCCTTCGCGCCGCATTTTCCTTTGCTGATCAAACGCCGTACCCGGTCAACCAGGATCTCTGCACCTGCGCCCGGAAGGGAATCCATGCCCGCTTTTTTTAATTCCACCAGCACATCACGGTGGCTCATTTTTTCCAGTTTGCAAATATGCGCCACTTCAGGCGGACCCAGGGTGTGCAGTTTCAGGTGGGGATATAGTTTTTTCAGGTCGCTGAAAAGCTTTGTGTAAAAACTCAGACCCAGCCCAGGGTGATGTCCACCCTGCAACAACAATTGGTCACCACCCCAGCGAAAAGTTTCTTCAATCTTTTTTTTATATGTTTCTATATCGGTTATGTATGCATCAGGATGACCGGGAATGCGGTAAAAATTACAAAATTTACAGTTGGCGATACATACGTTGGTCGTATTTACATTGCGGTCTATCTGCCAGGTGACCTTTTCGTAAGGCACCTGCTTTTTTCTCAGTTCATTGGCTACATACATCAGATCGGTTAGCGGGGCTTGTTCAAATAACATAACGCCTTCTTCCACGGTCAAAAATCCCATATCCAGGGCTTTTTTATACAAATCAGATGAATTCATCAAAAAATATTTTAATCTTTTGCAAATTTAATGCAGCGAAATCGTAATAGCGATTTTTAATAAATGCTTGTCGTTATCAATAAAGTTTCGCTATTTTTAAACACCAAAATCTAACCATGCTTTGCCAAGAAAACGCCTTGTCATCACAATTCCTGCTGGCCAGAACAAGGAAAGTGATAACAGTCCTGATCTCTTTATTGTTTGTGCTTTTCGCGCCCGTGATCGCCATTGCACAGGAAGAGTTTATCCCAACGCCTTCCCGCTTCATCACAAGCCTTCCCTTCAATACCTTCACCGGAGGCGTCGTGGTGATCAAGGCACAATTCGCAGATTATCCCGACACGCTTAATTTTATTCTGGATACCGGCAGCGGGGGTATTTCATTAGACTCCGCGACCTGCGTTCGCCTTAAAATTCGAATAGAACCTTCAGACAGAACGATTCGGGGCATTGCCGGCATCCGCCAGGTCAGCTTCACCTATAATCAAAAACTGCATATCAATGACCTTACTGTGGACAGCCTCAATTTTCATGTAAATGACTATGATGTATTGAGCAGCGTGTATGGCGATAAGATTGATGGAATCATCGGGTATAGCTTTTTTTCCAGGTATATCGTCAAGATCGATTATGACAGCTCAAAGGTTTTCATCTATTCAAAAGGATATATGAAATATCCCAAAGGCGGGTATTTGCTCAAGCCCACTTTCAACGGCCTGCCCATACAATCGCTTAGGATGAAAGATGCCGGCGACGTGGTTTCAAGATTCTATTTCGACACTGGCGCGGGCCTCTGCCTGCTGCTTTCTTCTGACTTTGTCAGTGACAGCTCCCTGCTGAACTCGAAAAAAGTGCTTGTGCCCACACAGGCCGAAGGGCTGGGCGGGAAAGCCAATATGAACCTGACCAGCCTCAAAGAACTCAGGCTGGGCCCTTACAAATTCAAAAATGTTCCTACCTATGTTTTTGATGATGAATATAATGTAACGTCCTATCCTTCACTGGGCGGTTTGATCGGGAACGATATCCTGCGCCGGTTCAACGTATTTCTGAATTATGAAAGAAGGGAGATCTATCTTGTACCCAACACCCACTACAGAGACCCATTCGATTACTCTTATACCGGCCTGGGACTGTACTGGATTGACAACGACATAAGGATTGGAGATGTGATGAAAGATTCGCCTGCTGAAAAAGCCGGTTTTAAAGAACAGGATGTTGTTATCGCGGTAGGCAATAATTTCAGCAAAAATCTCCAGGCCTATAAGAACCTCTTGCAAAATGTAGGCGACAGGGTAAAAATCATCGTTAAGCGCCCGGAAGGCCTGGTTCAACTCACGCTGAGGATCAAAAGTATTCTTTAAAATCTTTCCTGTTTGATTCCCTAACTCTTGCTAATTTTGCCGTCTTTTAATCACTCCCCGTAAGCTTACTGAAAGGGAAGAAATGGTGACTATGGTACAATTTGAAAAATTCCAGTTGGACAATGGACTAACGGTCATAGTGCATGAAGATCCGTCTACACCAATGGCCGTGCTGAATGTTTTGTATGATGTGGGCGCCAAAGATGAAGATCCGGGCAAGACGGGTTTCGCGCACCTGTTTGAGCACCTGATGTTCGGCGGATCAGTCAACATCAAAGATTTTGAAACCCCCTTGCAGGTGGCTGGCGGGGAAAACAATGCTTTCACGACCAACGACCTCACAAATTATTATATCCAACTGCCAGCCGAAAATATCGAGACGGCCTTCTGGCTCGAAAGTGATCGTATGCTTTCTCTTGCCTTCAGCGAAAAAAGCCTCGAAGTGCAAAGGAAAGTGGTCAGTGAAGAGTTCAAGGAACATTATATTAACAAACCCTATGGAGATGTATGGTTTAAGATGAGGGAACTAGCCTATAAGGTCCACCCCTATCAATGGATGACCATTGGCAAAGACCTCAGCCATATTGAAAATGCCCGGCTTACGGACGTGAAGAATTTTTTCTTCAAACATTACCGGCCCAGGAATGCGATTCTCGTTATAGCAGGTCAGGTAAAAACCGCCTATATGCGTCAGCTCGCGGAAAAATGGTTCGGCAGCATTCCTTCGGGCGAAAAATATGTCCGTCACCTGCCCCAGGAACCCAGGCAAGCCGAAGCACGCAGATTGGAAGTAAAGGCCGATGTGCCGCTGGATGCATTGTACAAATGCTATCATATGGCTTCCAGGACCGAGGATGGATATTATATCGCCGACCTGGTAACAGAAGTTCTTGGCGGCGGCGGTTCGTCCCGCTTACACCAGTCGCTCGTAAAAGAAAAAAAATTATTCAGTCAGCTCGAATGCTACCATACCGGTTCAACGGATGCCGGACTTGTGGTGATTGAAGGAAAACTGATCAAAGGCATTGCCCTGGAGGCGGCAGATAAAGCTGTAGACGAAGAACTGGCAAAGATTAAGACCGAAAAGATTGATCCCAAGGAGCTCACCAAGGTGATCAACAAAACGGAGTCTGCCATTTTGTTTGAAGACATGAGCGTGATGAACCGGGCGACAAGCCTGGCCATGTATGAATTGCTGGGCGATGCCAACCTGATGAATACGGAGCTTGAAAAATACCGGGCGGTCACGTCTGAAAAAATGCTTGAAACCAGCCAGCAGGTTTTCGATGAGAAGAACAGCAACACGCTCTTCTATTACAGTAATAACTAAGACTTTCAGAAGTCTAAAATTGAATGGATATGTTGAACAGGACGCTCGCACCAAAAATTACCGATGCGGTAGAATTTGATCTCACATTGCCTGCCTACTATAAACAGGTGTTGAAAAATGGCGTGGAGGTATATGCGCTGAATCTGGGCACCCAGGAAACCCTGATGGTCAATTGGGTGTTCAACGCTGGAAATTGGTTCG
>DATHGW010000757.1:0-4096 GCA_035317445.1 Puia sp. | reverse complement strand
ACCGGCTAATTAGTTTGCATGAAAATATCGCCCGCCAAGGAAAATATACTTAAAAAAATCAGGAAGGCGTTGAGTCAATCAACGCCTCTTCCTTTTCCAAACAGTGAGGGAAATAGTTCGGTTTTTAAAGCGCCCGATGATGACCTGGAAGTGGTCTTTGCCAGAGAATTTACCAAACTGCAGGGGAAATTTGCTTTTTGCCGGGATCTGAATGATTTCAGAAATCAACTGGACCAATTAATTGAAAATAAAGCCTGGAACAAAATCTATTATGGCAGAGAGGCTGATGAAGGTGAAATGACTGCGCTCATTCAGGGTTCCCTGGCCGTTACCAGGTACAGTGACGATATTGCCAGTTGCGATGCCTCGTTAACCTTGTGTGAGTGTTTGGTGGCCAGAACCGGCAGCATCGTCTTGAGCGCCACACAAAAAAGCGGGGGTCGAACATCCAGCGTGTATGCACCAGTTCATGTCTGTGTCGCTTATACAAGGCAGGTTGTTTTTGATATAAAGGACGGACTCCAGCTGATAAAAGAAAAATACAAATCACATCTTCCATCCCTCATTAGTTTTGCTACCGGGCCGAGCCGAACGGCAGATATTGAAAAAACCCTCGTCGTAGGCGTTCATGGGCCAAAAGAAGTCTACCTTTTTTTAGTGGATCAACAATCCTGACCTCAAAATCTTTTATTTGCTATTTTTACCGAATGCAAGTTGTCCGGGACAAGAAAATATATTTCTTATCTGATTTTCACTTAGGGGCCCCCAATCGCGCAGCCAGTTTAGTCAGGGAGAAAAAACTTGTTCATTTCCTCGACGAGATCAAAAATGACGCGGGGGAGATTTTCATCGTGGGCGACCTCTTCGATTTCTGGTATGAATACAGAACCGTTGTCCCCAAGGGCTACACCCGTATACTGGGAAAGCTGGCTGAAATGACCGATGCAGGTATACCCATTCACTTCTTCGTAGGAAATCACGACATGTGGATGAAAGGATATTTTGAGGCGGAACTGAATATCCCTGTGTACTTTGAGCCCAAAACATTTACCCGCTACGGCAAGAAAATCCTTATAGGTCACGGGGATGGCCTTGGGCCCGGAGATCATAAATACAAATTTTTGAAGCGGATCTTTCGAAGCCCTTTTTGCCAATGGCTGTTTGGCATCCTGCCTCCTGCTGTAGGCGTGGGACTAGCCAATTATTTCAGCAGGAAAAGCCGCGCGGCGACCGGACAGATGGAAAGCCAGTTTTTCGGAGAAGAAAATGAATGGCTCATCGTTTATTGTAAAGAAATATTGCAAAAAGAGCACTTTGATTATTTTATTTTCGGTCACCGCCATTTGCCCATTGATTTTACTTTTAAAAATGGAAGCCGGTACATCAACCTTGGTGACTGGATTCACTATTACACCTATGCGATCATGGATGAACGTCAACTTGAACTTACCTCCAGGCTGCCCGAAATGGAACAAAAGATTGTAAAAGCATGACAAAGCCGGGATATTTCATATTGCTGATATTGATGCTTGCCCTGCAGGTGGCTGTTGCGCAGGAGACTGATCAGTTCACTTTGACCAGGACCATTCATTCAGACATTGTTGATTTTACGGTGGACAACCTGGGCAATTTGTATGTATTGAATGCAGATAATCGCTTGAAAAAGATTGGTCCCAAAGGGGATTCTCTTGCCGTTTTTAACGATGTGCGCCAATTTGGCAAGATATCCTCCATGGACGTGACCAATCCCCTGAAGATCCTGCTATACTATAAAGAATTCGCAACTATCGTAATGGTCGACAGGTTCCTGACCATATTGAACAGCATTGACCTGCGCAAGATCAATATTTTCCAGGCAAAGGCAGTGGGCCTTGCTTATGACAACAACATCTGGGTTTATGATGAGCTCGAGGCCAAGCTCAAAAGGATCGGCGATGATGGTACCCTGATCGGCCAGACAACCGATATCCGCCAGTTTGTAGACAGCGTGCCCGATCCGGCTTCGATCATTGATCAAAGCGGATTGGTTTACCTTTATGATTCAACAAAGGGTGTGTACATCTTCGACCATTATGGTGCATTCCTCAAAAAAATCCAATTGCCCGGGATCCTGGATTTTGCGGTGATCGATAAAAATCTTTTGGGAAGAAATAGCCAATTTTTCTTTCGATATTCGGCCGGAACGATGAATGTTCAGCAGGAGCCCATACCCGCACACTACCTCCCTGCCATCAAGATCCGCATCATGCCCAACGCAGTATATGTCCTCAAGCAAACCGGACTGGAGATTTATTCCCGAAATTGAACGGATGAGTTTATGCTTATG
Source organism: Puia sp. (assembly GCA_035317445.1). GTDB lineage: Bacteria > Bacteroidota > Bacteroidia > Chitinophagales > Chitinophagaceae > Puia. The sequence continues at coordinate 1,770 of DATHGW010000757.1, read as the reverse complement.
CAAAGACCATCCACACCGCTTTCAGCCTAATGTGATAAATTTGAGGCCTGGAAAATCTGTTTAAATTTTAATTATGCCCGATTTCTGGAACCAGGTCATCCTAAGCAACCCTGTTAAAAGATATATTTTTGTTGCCACGGCCATTATTCTCGGACTACTCTTCAGGCGGATATTGTCCAGGTATTTGGCGGGGCTGTTGTTTCGTGTCGTAAAGAGAATAGGTTCCGGGGTTGATAAAGATTCGTTTGTTAACCTATTGATCGCGCCGCTGGAAAGTTTTCTGCTTATCCTGGTCACCATTGTTTCGGTAGAAAAGCTTCATTTCCCTGAGGCTTTCGATTTCGATGTGTATGAAATCAATGTGAAAATAATATTGCAGGGCATAGCTACATCGGTCCTGATCATTGCCTTTTTCTGGCTATTGCTCCGAATCATTGATTTTGTAGCGATGATCCTTGAATGGAAGGCCAATGCCTCGAAAGACATGAGAGACAATCAGCTCATTACGTTTTTCCGGGATTTCCTGAAAGCCGTGATTTCAATTATTGGATTGTTAATGGTACTGGGAATCGCATTTGGCTTTGAAGTGAAGAATGTTTGGACTGGTCTCGGGATTGCTGGGGCCGCACTGGCGCTGGCTACCAAGGAGAGCATCGAAAACCTGATCGCTTCCTTTATCATTTTTTTTGACAAACCGTTCACGATCGGGGACATTTTGAAAGTAAACAATATCACCGGTACAGTTGAAAAAATTGGCTTACGGAGTACACGAATCCGGACTGACCTCAAGACCTATGTTACCGTTCCCAATAAGCAGATGGTGGATAGCATTGTAGACAATCAGACCCTGCGCACCCAGCGAAAGGCAGAAATACGGTTGCAGATCGGCCTGTCGGCTTCTGCCGGCAAAATTCAACAGCTAATAGATGGCATCAGGAGGATCTTAAAAAAGGATAAGATTGAAAACCCGACGGTATTTTTGAATGATATCGGCGGAAATGCCTTTTTGATTCATGTAGATTTTTTCACTCCACCCATTGCGTTAAACGCATTCAATGACATCAAGCAGCAGGTAAATTTTGAGATCCTTGATCAGATGGAGGCAATCCAGGTTGAGCTTGCAGCCGCAACTACAGATGTCAAGATCATTGGAAATAAGGAAAAAGGAGTGAGAAATAAGGAATAAGAAAGGGGAAGCCTTTTTTCTAAGTCAACTGCGTCCTGAGTTCCAGGAGGAAAGATTTGACCTGTTCCAGTTTTTTGATCGCGCCGAATCTTTCTTCAGCTTTCTTGTTGTTCTTGATAAAATCCTTTGCCCCTTCAATGGTATATTTTCGCTGACGAAGCAGGTGGTAAATCAGGTGCAGGTTTTTGATATCCACAGGGCGGAAATAACGGTCGCCCTTTTTATTTTTCTTGGGTTGCAGGATGCTGAATTCAGCCTCCCAGAACCGAAGCAGTGATTGGTTCACACGAAACATCTGCGACACTTCACCCATGGTATAGTACTGTTTCAGGAAAAGCACTTCGTCCTCCGGAATTTCGATGAGGTCGGCTTCAGCGGCCACTTCCTTTATGGATTTTCGACCACGCGTGGATTTTATTTTTTGGTCGAGGTCAACCAGGGGCGGTTCCTCCGGTATCGAGGATTCTGCCTGTTTAAGTTTTTTTATCCTGATCCCCACATTAACAGGTTGGTCTGTTTGGTGGAGATCAGGATAAAAAAACTTAAACAGGCAGAATCCTCGATACCGGAGGAACCGCCCCTGG
>DATHGW010000756.1:0-19768 GCA_035317445.1 Puia sp. | reverse complement strand
AATATCAAATTCCAGGACAGCCTGCCGGTTTTAACAATACGCCCCAAGGTTTATATAGGCTTTTATCGAGCATGAAGGCGATGGGTGGACCAGAGGCGATCAATATCGTGGGCGGGATGGTGACTCATTCTGGAAGCAGCCACGGTCCATGTAACTAAAATTGATGAGCATAGGCATTTCTTACAGCAGAGTCACAAGGAAAATGTTGAGCCATGGCAAATAGTGTTTACAAGATTAATAAAGGAATTAATGCGCCGATAGAATTTAAGGGTCTCAAGGCTCAGTATATCTGGTGGCTTGGCGGAGGTGTGGTAGCCCTAATGATAATCTTTTCCATTATGTATATTATGGGTGTGAACTCTTTTTTGTGTATGGGACTTGTACTTATTGCTGGCGGTTTTCTTTTCATTTACATATACAGGTTGAGTAATAAGTACGGGGAACATGGGATGAAGAAAAGAATCGCCCGCAGAAAGATTCCGACACTGGTCAAAAGCAAAAGTAGAAACCATTTTATATGGAAAAAGAATTGAAAGACATATTACCCATATTAGAAGTTGCCGGAGATGCAATAGTGTCCAAGCAGGGAGATCTGACTATCGGATTTGAAGTGAGGCTGCCTGAGATTTTTACACTTTCCAATGAGGAGTATGAGGCTTTTCATCAAAGCTGGATCAAGGCTATGAAGTTGCTACCCAGACAATCGGTATTTCACAAGCAGGATTGGTTTATTGATAGTTCCTACAAACCTGATTTTTCAAAAGAAGATAAAAGTTTTTTGTCCAGGAGCAGTGAACGTTTTTTTAATGAGCGTCCCTTTTTGGATCACAGGTGTTATATCTACCTAACCCAAAAACCCTTGAACCGGAAACTGAGTAGTTCAGTGCTTTCAAACCTGCTACGAAAGTCAATTGTGCCTGAGGAAATGTTGAGGCCCGGAACATTGCAGGATTTTCTGGATGCGACGGGACAGTTTAAAAGGATATTGGAAGATAGCGGTTTCATTGAAATGAGGCGGTTAAAGGATGTGGAGCTCATGAGTAATTACATAAACGCCGGCGTAATTGAGAAATATTGCTTTCTGTTGGAGGATGACAAATTGGTGATTAAAGATATTTCATTTAAGGATGGGATCAAGGTTGGGCACCAGCATTGTCAATTATACTCCTTGTCCAATCCGACCGATCTTCCGCCATTTTGTGGCCCGAGGATTAACTATGACAAGTTTTCCACTGACAAGACAAAGTTCAGCGTAGGATTTGCATCGGCTATAGGCCAACTTCTTTCCTGCAATCATATTTATAACCAATTTATTTTCATAGAGGATCATCAAAAGACGATCAAGCGGCTGGAGAGTAAAAAGTTGCGGCTTCAATCACTATCTGCTTATTCCCGGGAAAATGCTGTTGCAAGAGATGCTACCAATGATTTTTTAAATGAAGCAGTAGGAGATCAGCGGTTACCGGTAAAGGCGCATTTCAATATCATGGTGTGGACAAGTGAAAAAGACTCATTGAAAGATTTACGTAACCTGGTTTCATCAGCCCTGTCCCAAATTGACGCGGTACCGAAGCAAGAGCTGGACGGCGCACCGCAGGTCTTTTGGGCGGGCATACCGGGTAACGAAGCCGATTTTCCGATGAACGACTGTTTTGACACTTTCGCCGAACAAGCGAGTTGCCTTTTGAACCTCGAATCAAGTTACAAATCCTCGCTTAGCCCGCTTGGAATAAGACTCGGTGATAGGTTATCTGGAAAACCGATTCATGTGGATTTGTCGGATGAGCCTATACAAAAAGGTATTATCACGAACCGCAACAAATTCATACTCGGCCCTTCAGGTAGCGGTAAAAGTTTTTTTACTAATCATATGGTCCGATCCTACTACGAGCAAGGAACTCATGTTGTGCTAGTCGATGTTGGTCATTCCTACAAAGGACTATGTGACATGGTGGGCGGATACTATTTCACATATTCTGAGTTAAGCCCGATACGTTTTAATCCGTTTCACATCGGTCCCGGTGAAGTGCTGGATACCGAAAAGAAGGAAAGCATCAAGACGTTGCTTCTTGCACTCTGGAAAAAGGATAATGAAAATTTTAACAGATCAGAATATGTAGCCCTGTCGAATGCGCTTACAGGCTATTATGAAAGGAACAAAGTTTTCGCTTGTTTCAATAGCTTTTATGAATTTCTGAAAAATGATTTTGTACATGTACTTGAGAGCGATCAGGTGAAGGATAAAGATTTCGATGTGTCCAATTTCCTCTACGTACTTAGGCCATACTACAAAGGGGGTGAATTTGATTATCTACTTAATGCCCGCGAAAATCTGGATTTATTACAGCAACGATTCATTGTGTTTGAACTGGACAATATCAAAGACCATCCGATCCTCTTTCCAGTAGTAACCCTAATCATTATGGAGGTCTTCATCTCCAAAATGCGCAAACTAAAGGGCATCCGCAAAATGATTCTGATTGAAGAAGCCTGGAAAGCGATTGCCAGGGAAGGGATGGCAGAATATATCAAGTATCTCTTTAAAACTGTTCGTAAGTTCTTTGGCGAAGCAATCGTAGTAACTCAGGAAGTCGAGGACATTATTTCGTCTCCCGTCGTCAAACAGGCGATCATTAATAACAGCGACTGCAAGATTCTTCTCGATCAGTCTAAATACCAAAATAAGTTTGATCAGATCCAGGAATTGCTCGGCCTAACAGACAAAGATAAATCGCTGGTACTGTCAATCAACAAAGCCAATGATCCGACAAAAAAATACAAAGAGGTCTTTATTTCCCTTGGTGGAACACTTTCCCGGGTTTACCGAACGGAAGTGTCTTTGGAAGAATACCTGGCTTACACAACGGAGGAAACCGAGAAAATAAAAGTACAGGAATATGCAGCCCGGTTTGGAAGTATAGAAAAAGGGATACAGGCTTTAGCCATGGAAATGAACACCAAATGACACTCTCTTTAATGCTGATAGTATTTGTTTAATACAATAAATCATGAAACTTTTTCTTTTGATAGCCCTGCTCTTTTTTGGATCAGCTCGTAAGGCTCATTCGCAAGTTGTAATCATTGAAGTCATCAAAGCGGTCATCAACGCTGCGGATCTTGTCGTCCAGCAAGTTCAAAACAAAACAATTATTCTGCAAAATGCTGAAAAAGAACTGACCAACGCTATGTCCAAACTGAAACTAGACGAAATCTCCAGTTGGGTTCAAAAGCAAAAAGATCTATATGAACAGTATTATAGCGAACTGTCAACCGTAAAGGAGCTCATCTCTAGCTATGATAGGATAAAAAGTATTATCCATATGCAATCTTTGATTGTGTCACAATATCAATCAGCCTACGGTCTCTTTAAACGAGATAAACATTTTTCTCTGACTGAACTGGATTATATGTATCAAGTCTATTCCGGGATCGTAGATCAAAGTCTTAAAAATCTGGATCAGGCATTATTGGTGGTTAGTGCTCTCTCGACTACAATGACTGATGCTTCCAGACTCGATATCATTAATAACGCTGCCGAGGGTATGCAAAAGAATTATGACGATCTACGGCAGTTCAATAATCAGAATATTTCCTTGAGTCTTCAGAGGGCTAAGGTCCAGGGAGACACTGAATCTGTTAAACAATTATACGGTCTCAAATGAAAAAAGTAGTTATCATTTTGTGTGTGGCCCTGGCCAGCAATCAAGTCAACGCTCAATCAGATATTAAAGCAATGCTAAAACAGATTACCCTTCTCGGAATTTATATCAGGGATCTGGAAAAAGCAATCGTCATTGCAAGAGAAGGCTTAAAGACGATTGATGAAATTAAGCATGGCGAATTCAACCTTCATAATATGTTCTTCAGTTCACTCAGGTCAGTGAACCCTGCAGTAGTAAAATATTCAAAAGTTGCTGAAATTATCGTTGATCAGTTGGCGATTGTTTCAGACTTTAAAAACCTCTTGGACAGACTGAACAGCTCAGGTAAAATAACAAAAGCAGAATTATCATATGTTACTGCAGTTTATTCTCATATCTCGGATGAATGCTCGAAATCAATAAATGATTTGATTGAAGTAACCAGCGACGGCAAACTCGAAATGACAGATGGTGAACGAATAAAACGGATTGACGGGATTTACTCAGCAGTGAAAGATAAATATGCTTTTACTAAAAGTTTTACTAGCAATGCCGATAGAGTTGCGCGGGAGAGAATTCGTGAGCCAATAGAAAATCAGTTATTAAAATCACTTTATTAAAATGAAAAACAAATTGATTTGTTTGTTACTGGTGTTGGGCGTAGGAATTATGCCCATTAAGACAAGCGCCCAACTCTTTGAGCTGGAAAGACTGGCACTAGACATCGAAAAACTCCTGCAACTAAAAACTGTGCTCTCCAATCTATATAAAGATTATGAGATTCTCAGCAACGGATACAACACCATTAAAGACATCAGTCAAGGGAATTTTAATCTGCATAAAGCATTCCTGGACGGTCTGCTTGCTGTCAGTCCCTCGGTACGGAAATATGAAAGAGTTGCCGACATCATGGGGGACCAGGCTAGAATTTTTTCTGAATATAAGACCGCTTACAATTTGTTCAAACGGGATAAGCATTTTAGCGCGGATGAGTTGGTCTACATGTCAACGGTCTACGATGGCCTTATTCGTAAAAGCGAGAGGAATCTGGAAAACCTGTTGAATGTCCTGACGGCAAATAAACTCCGAATGAACGATGCCGAGAGATTAAAGTCCATCGATGGGATTTATTCAGATACCCATGATGAGATCGTCTTTCTTCGGCAGTTCAATAGTAAAACAACAAAGCTTGCTTATACCAGAGCCAGGGAACAAAACGATCTGGAGTCCGTTCGAAGCTTGTATGGACAGGAATGAATGTTACCGGAAGTAACGATGATCAATTTTTTGTGAAGAGTGAAAATCTGAGGTGTATGAAAAAGAAAAGGAATGTAAATATTTCTCACGGGCTGTTATGTTTATTCGTTTGTTTTTTGATGCCATACATTTCGACAGCGCAGGACCGCTCTGAAGGATTCCACGGACTCCAGCAGGTCCTTGAAAATCTTTACGATCAAATGATTCCTCTTTGCAGCCAACTAATAGGAGTTGGCCGCGCTCTGGCAGGTTTTGCAGCGCTATGGTACATTGCGGCCAGAGTCTGGGGGCATCTCTCTCGGGCTGAGCCAATTGATTTTTATCCGCTGCTTAGGCCTTTTGTAGTAGGTTTTTGTATCGCAAGTTTCCCAATGGTCTTAAATCTGATCAATGGGGTGTTGCAACCAACAGTCTTCGCAACTGACGCCATGGTAAACAACACAAACCAGGCACTGTTTGCGATGCTTGATGGTAAGGAACAAGTTATAGATCAGTCTGAAAACCCGGCTCTAAATCCCGAAAACGATCCTTCGCAGTGGTATCAATACACTCATCCCGACGGGGCCTCTGGATCGAACAGTTCTGGTTCCAACCCAATCGCAGATGCATTTTCGGCATTTAGTTTTCGTAATCTCATCAAAACCTGGATCGCTGAAATACTCGAGTTCTTTTATAAGTGTGCCGCGCTTTGCATTGACACCATCCGCACATTTAAGCTTATCGTCCTTGCCATACTCGGGCCTTTTGCTTTCGGTCTCAGTGTATTTGACGGCTTCCAGCACACCCTCAGGCACTGGCTTGCCCGATATATAAATGTTTTTATGTGGCTTCCAGTTGCCAATATTTTTGGAGCCATTACCGCCAAGATTCAATTGAACATGATGCAACTGGAAGCAGCCGGGGGAAACACAGATCCTTTTTTCGCAGATACCAATACCGCTTACTTGATTTTTCTTCTGATCGCTATTGTAGGTTATTTCACGGTTCCCTCCATTGCTGGTTATATCGTCAACGTTGGTGGTCACGCGCTGTTTAATAAGACGGCAGCCCTTGCTTCCACAGCTGTTTCAGCATACACTGGTATGGTCGTTCGGGAAGGCGCCAGCACTATAGCCTCATTCCAATCTTTTAGGAATTCGCAAAACGCTGGTTCAAATGCAGGAAGTGACGCTGGCGAAGAAGGAAAAAACAATTATAAAACCAAAAAACTTACTGGTGAAACCTGAGAACGGTTCGTAGCTGGTAAGTACGGACGAAAAAAATCATTGAGCGAAAATCATTAAATACCAAAAAAGTGTTTATAAAGGCAAAACATATTGATACTGCGTTTCAGCATATACGTTCTTTCAGTCTCGTGTTTCTAACCGGTTGCATTATTATTACCTGCGTCGTGGTATTTAAAAGTATAAAGGCGGTCAGTGACACCCAGTCCCGTATTTACATCCTTGCTAATGGCAAAATCCTCGAAGCCTATTCCGGGGATCGCCGGGACAATATCCCGGTTGAAGCCCGCGACCATATTGAAATGTTCCATCACTATTTCTTTACCCTCGATCCGGACGAAAAAGTGATCAACAGCAACATCAATAAGGCACTTTACCTGGCCGACGGCTCTGCCAAGAAACAATACGACAACCTTAAGGAGAACGGATACTACCGAAATATTATTTCCGGCAATATCAGCCAGCAAATCGAATTCGATACGATCGACTTAAATATATCAAGCTATCCTTACTTTTTCCATTGCGTAGCAAAAGAAAAACTAACGCGCACGACTTCTATCGTAACCCGGAGTATGATCACAGAAGGTTTTCTACGCAATGTGTCGCGCTCAGACAATAACTCGCATGGTTTCCTGATCGAGAAATGGGTGATCATAGAAAACAAGGATTTAAAAACAGAACTCAGGTAACGCGTTAGGAAAGCCACAAATTGACTAAGAGAATAATTATTCTGACACATAAAAACCATAGTCATGTCATTATTTTTCAAAAGTAAAAAAGGAAACCTGGCAGAAAACGGTATTGCCAAAAATAGGACTGACTATTTCCAGGAAGTGGTCGAAAAGAAAAAAGTCAAGCTAGCGACTTGGTTAAGCCTAAAAACAGGTGGGTACTCTCCGAATCAAAAAAAGATAGCACTAATCAGTTTCTGCTTTTTTTTCGGTGTCCTCAGCCTTCGCATTCTTTGGAGTTCTGTCGAGGTTCACCATTCTAACAAACCGTCACTTGTTGTCACGCACATCAGATCAGGTGTTCGTGATCCTTTTAAACAACACATCTCAGATTCTCTTTTTCAAAAAGCTAAAAAGGAAAAAAAATATTTGGACAGCTTACGAGTAAGTGACACCGTAAAATTCAAAGCAATCCTGCTTGCCAAACCTTATCTGATACAGAATCTAGAACTGATAGAACGTATTTACCAATCTCAAAATAAATAACGATGAAACAAATTCGGCACTCTCCAAAATTCTTGAGGAAGCGCAAGTTTATGTTAATGCTTCCTTTACTCATTCTGCCGTTTGCAATTATTCTTTTTCTGGTCTTGGGAGGTGGCAGGGAATCGAGCCTGAACTCCGGTGCTCAGAAGGTTCAGGGCCTGAATGTAAAATTACCTGACGCTCATTTTAAAAAAGGTGGTGATAAATCCAAGCTCTCACTTTATGAAGAAGCCAGTAAAGATTCAGCAATACTTAAAGAAAAAATTAAAAATGATCCTTATTACTCCACGGAACGTCAACTACCGGAACTGACCGATAGTTCGATGCTACCAATGAGCAAAATGGATGAAAATGAGACCCGGATAATGGATAAACTGGCAAAACTGAAGGCCGTTATTCATGGTCATAACGATAGCGATCCCCCGCAAAGTGAGTTGCAACGGGTACCAACCCAAAAGCAAATCGCTGAAGAACCTGAAACATTGATTTCGGGTGCCGCGGGCTCCAAAAATCGTAATCCAGATCTTGATCAATTAAATGCTATGTTGGACAAGGTCATGGCTATTCAACATCCTGAAATCCTAGCTGATAGTCTTTCGCGAGTTGCTCTGCAACCAAAACCACTGGTTTTCCCGGTTAATCTTGATAAACCACATAGCGACGCTGAAACCTTTGGAAGTTTACGGCAAAATATTCAAGACAGCTCCTTTGCTGCAAACCACTTTTATGACCTCGCTTCCGACTTTACAATTGAAAAGGATCTTGATAATACTTTTGAAGCAGTCATCGCAGAGACTCAAACCCTGGTATCAGGATCGACTATTAGGATAAGGCTCCTGGGTGACATTCGGATCAACGGTCACTTCATTGCAAAGGATCAATTTATCTACGGAATTACTTCTCTCGCAAATGAGCGCCTAAAGATTCAGTTCAGTTCCATTCGTGCAGGCAATAGTATTCTTCCCGTGTCCCTCGAAGCATTTGATCTAGATGGGCTGGCTGGAATCTATATTCCCGGCAGTATGAACCGTGAGGTGGCTAAACAGTCAGGTGAACAGGCCATTGGTTCCATTGGACTCGCGTCCCTGAATCCGTCGATAGGCGCTCAAGCTGCAGGTGCTGGAATCGAGGCAGCGAAATCGCTTCTCAGTCGCAAAATCAAACTGGTTAAAGTAACAGTTAAAGCAGGTTATATGGTTCTTCTCAAAGAAAAAAAATAAAAAATTATCAACCAAAAAATGATAAAGCTCATGAACTCAAATGAATTCAGAAATAGCCACGCACAATTGAAAGTTGCGTTATTGGCCGGCAAATTTGGGGCAGTTCTCTTAACCTTCTTTTGCTTTTTCGCAAATGCACAAACCACTATTGGGTCTTATAGTATTTCCGTGTGTTTTCAAAAGACGACCAATCTCATTTTCCCTTACAATATTCAAAAGGCCGACATCGGATCGGCAGATGTCATTGGCCACAAAGATGCAAAACTGGACAATGTCCTTTTTCTAAAAGCAAATCGAAAAGGTTTTGTTGCAACTAATCTTAGTGTATATACCGCAGACGGGAAATTTTATTCGTTTGTTGTGCAGTATAAGGATAACCCCGATACGCTAAATATTTCATTCATAAATGCCGTCCAAAACTCTTGTCCTATTTCTCAGTTTTCTGCGATATCCCAAATATCTCGTCCAACCGCCTTGGACCTGGATAGTGATGCGATACTCATCAAATCAGAACCAGGATTTATGTCAAGAAAAACTCATTACCTACAAATGAAATTGAAGCTCCGGGGAATATACATCAAAGACAATCTCTTGTGGTTTAAGCTCAGAATAATCAATAGTTCTGCGGTTGGGTACAATCTTGAATCTTTCAGAATTTATGTGCGCGACAAGCACACTTCAAAGAGGACCGCAGTTCAAGAAAATGAAATGATTCAAGCGTACGCAGATTTCGCTAAATGCATAGAAGGAGAGACAAACCGGGAACTGGTCTTTGCAGTCAAAGGTTTCACGATATCCAAAACCAAGATTTTTTTCATTGAACTGCGGGAGCAAAACGGCAGCCGGAATCTGATTCTACCTATTAAAAGCAAACTCTTGTTAAAAGCTCGGTCTGCGGTAGGTCATCAATAATTTCAAACCATTTGTACACTATTAAAATCAAACGTCATGGAAGACAAAGCACTTAAGTTTACCGAAAAGCAGTTCATGCAGGCTGGCTTCGCAGAAGCATTTACAGCCGAACTGATAAATCAATTAAAACAGGGTGTGCCCTACATCAAACATGAATTCAACAAAAATTTTGATGGAGATCAGGTTAACACCACACTCCACCTCAAAAAATCAGCCACGCAGGAGAATTACTTTCTGAACAAATTCGAACTGAAACTACAGAGGGAAGGCCGGGATCAGACTATAAATCAAACCTTTTATTTAACAGAGAAGCAAGCAAAAAAAGAAGATCCCGCTTCTGAAGAGAAGGAAAAACAGAGCCAAAAATATACTCTCAAAAAGGCGTACAACCTAACGGCTGGCCGTCCCGTCTATGACCAGATTCAACAATCCTGGCATTTGATGAATCACCGCAACGTTCTTAGCAGTGGCAACCATGAAATCAAACGATATGCTAAGAATTATGGGTTTGATCTTGAAGATGTGCTTTCAAAATATTCGATTAAGGAGCTGGTTAACGAACAGTATAAACAATCGCTCATAGATTCTCTTCATCGTGGGAATTTGCAGAAAGTAACCTTCGTAGGTAAAGACGGAAAAGAAGAAAAGCTCTATATAAGTCCAAACATCACACAGAGATCGCTCGACGTCCAAGATTTAAACAGGCAAAAAATTGCCCCTGAAAAGCTCTCTATCGAACTATACCTTTCTAAATCACTGGCCGAAAAAAATGTCCCTAAAAACACCGAAGCTGCAAATCAGCTGAATGGCGAAAAAAAAAATGAAGAATTAAAAATTTCGGGTCAAAAAATAGGTTTAGAAAATATTCAAATAACTCCCAAAAACGAGATCAAAAACAAACAAACACTAAAAGACGAAAAACCTATTAAGAGGCACCGGCAGAAAATCAAATAAATCTGAGATAGAATGGAGATGGTTGAACTCATAGATAGATTTATGAAGAAAATATCGGAAGATCCAGCGATCGGGCCGACACATATTAGTCTATACCTTGCGGTTCTTTGCAATTTCAAAGAACAGCGATACCAAAATCCAATATCTATCTACAGTAGGAATTTAATGAGACAAGCTAAGATCTCCGCAATTGGAACATATCACAAATGTATGAATGACCTGGTAACGTATGGGTACATCGGTTATACTCCATCCTACAACCCGTTTTTGGGGAGCTTGATTTATTTGCTGAACAATTAGTGGCGACTTTTAGGCTCGATACATTAGTGCATTCATTCGAATTAAACACTTATATATGGATACCGTTCTGATTCCTGGTGAGAAAGACATTAAACAGTGGGTCAAAGAGGCAATAAGGGAATACATGGATGATTTTAACAGCATTCATCAGATAAAGACTTTAAATGATGAACCGTTGTTATCCAGGGATACGATTGCTCAGTATTTAGATATTTCCCTAGTTACACTTACAGATTGGATGAAACGTGGACTGCCATTTCACAAACAAAGAGGTAGAGTCTATTTTATTCAGTCAGAAGTACGTGATTTTATTAAAATGAAGCGGCTGGGGAAATAGTCGTTGCTGATTCAAGATTTAGATTGCCAGATTTGAAAAATAAATTGCAACTTTATGATTGAAAATACTTTCACCAAAACCCAGAATCTATGAGATTCGTTCCTATCTTGATTTTGTTAACATTCCGATGGTTAAACTCACATTCGCAAACTTGTGTCGTAGCCAAAATTCAAAACAACGATACCATTTTTTTAGGCGCCGATACGAGAGTATCCCACGTTCAGTTTAACGAAACTAAAAAGAAATATGACACAATAAATTTTACTGGCGCAAAATTATTTAATACCTCTCGTTATTTCTATGGAGTGTCTGGGCTAATGATTGAGACACAAGCATCAATAGCGGATAGTATTTTCAAACTTGGCTACCCCTCTGAGCAGTCAGTTTTGTTATATCAAAAAGCCTTCTTTAACGCGTTTATCAGTCATTTAAGCAATTTCAAACTAACGACATTAGAAGAGATCACTCAAAAAGAAGGCCAGATTTGCGAAACCACTGTATGCCTCTTTGATGAAAAAAGTAGTCCTATTATTTGGACATTTACAATCGGACTAGAAAACCCGAATTCTAATGATCCTAGACTTGTTGCACTAAAGTCGCGCACAGTTTCTGATTCTACAATAGTAAATGGATTTAACGACCATGCAGGTCCTATAAAAGATGATCCAAGTGTATGGAAAAAAGGAGGTGTTAACGGGATTAGAACGCTTATTAGTTTGGAAGCAGACAAACATCAACTTGATGTATCAAGACCAATTGATATTTTTGTCATTACCAGAAATTCGCATAGTCTTACCAGATATTGAAAGTGACTATGCTGTCCCGTTGCCTATGCAAATCACCTCTTCAAAAATTTGTCAGAAATCAATCCTTTTTTTATTGAGATAATGATACCCTTTGTTTGCATTTGCGGTGGTTTCAATTGTGTGATGGCCTCCAATCGTAGGGCAGGTAATGTTGATAATTATGGCCAGTGCAAGTATTGCAATGTCAGCTTATTAAGGGATAAATCCACAGCAGTTTCCCTGTCAAGGAAAGTTGACCTAAGGTCAATTGTTAATGCATGGTACACTTTTGACGTATATGAGTGACCTAATTGCAATGTTATTATCCATCTTTCCTTTTCAACAAAATTATTCTCGCTCCTTCAAGGGTTTAAACAATCTCCATTTGGATAATCTTAGCTTGCATCCGCTATGGTTCTACAATTCCCCTAAAGATTAGTAATGTTGGAGAGTTTGAAGTATTAGTCCTTACAACAGCTGATGATTGAAAGGGTCCCGGATTGTGTGCATCATATTTCAAAACAATAATTGAGGAATCCTTAGAATGGATTGGATCTTTTGAAAAAGCTGCCACAGTACATCGGCAATCAGGTTCGACTTTGAGAATATAGAGATCTGTACCGCCGGTATTATAAATAACAAAATCTGCACTCACGGGGACATTTAACTTCTGGTTGCCTTTGTCGATTATTACTGATGAAAATTTCGTCGATGTGAGCTGCGAACTGAACGAGTCCTTCGAATTACTATTTGATTTCATGAAGAACCTTACCAGCGCGAAGCTAAAAAGAATAAGTGCGACAATAAAGATGAAGTATTTCATTTTATTAATTCAGTCTAAAAATTGGACTTCAGTTTGAATATCAAAAGAGCTGGGTTCGGGTAAGGAATTTCAAAATTGATGTGAGAAAACACATTAGGAAATCTTGTCTTGATACTTCGTTGGTTGTATTTCATCGCGGCCGATAATCTTCTCAAATCAAGTGTCATTATACAAAAATCTTCTGATTGAAACATGAAATTGGTGAAGAGAAAATTTAAGCTATCTAATTGAAGGTCGCTTGTTAAAATGTCGTGCGTTTTCAGATTGTAAAATGCTGAAGAAACATAGTCGCTCCGATAATTGAAGCCAATGTAACCATCAAATTTTATGAATGTAGAATATTGAAAACTATATTTCGATAAGTTAACACGCAGTTTTTCTTCGGGAATATCCTTTGGAACATTTTTGGATTTGTAGTCTATCACGAACAACGGTTTTGCAGTATCATTTGACAGGGTGTAAAAAGTATTTGAAAATGCAGGATTGAAAAAGATCTGTCCATTGGTTGAATAGAGTCCTCCGGAAAACTTAACCCCACTCTTAATATTACTCGGAAAGTCAAACATGCTGAATTTTATTTCATTTAAGGAATCGGTGAAAAGTATATTCTTCTTTCCTGATAGATCGCTCTCATTCTGGTTGACATAAAAGATTCTGGAGTTTGGTCCACCGATGGCAAATGCAGTCGAAAAAAACTTTAGTTCAGATTCCTTAATGAGTCTGCCATCAAGTGCAAATTCTGATAACTTTGAGGGTCTATTACATAACACCATTAATGAGTTGTGAAGGCTATCGTATTCCATATTTTCTATTCTATCAAACTCCGCCTTCCCAAGTCCAAGTTTTCCTATGTCATATAAATACCTGCCGTCAGCTCCAAACACCTTAATGGACATATACTTTCCATCCAGGATAAAGTATTTGCCATATATATAAAGTATCTTCTGAATCCCCGATGCTTCGGATATAATGGATTTTGGCGTGGATTCGAGATTAACGATAGAAACGCTATCAACAAAATGTGACAGCGATAAATGGTTGGCTTTTGAATCCAGATTTATGATGATCGAATCGCCGCGGACTATAACTCCGGACCGAGGGCTTGTGCAGGAAAATGCCAATGCAACAATTAATCCAACTAAGACGCAAAGAAGAGTGCTATCTCTTTTTTTCTGTGGCGCCTTAGCGCGGTTTAAAGAGAAAATCATAAAATGACTTGCTATTATATTCGTGTGAGTATTTTATGAATGGTCGATCAAAATCGCCCGCTAGTAGAAATTAATCTGATCTTTTCGGCAAGAATAAATTCAACATGGATGGCTGCTAAGTGATAAAATGCCGGTAAAATTAGTTTAATTTTACCAGCATTTCCCTTTGCAATTTCTTAAAAGGACAAGCAATTCTTTGTCATAGATTAAGGACAGTAGTACATTGGGATACAAGTCGAGCTACCTGCCGCGCAAACCCAAATGACATGTACACCATCCGGACAAACTGCCCACAAGCCTTTATAGCTGCGATCAATTGCATAAGCCTTATTGATCACCGAAACATTTCCTTTGCGGTCTGCAGAAACAGTAAAAATCAAGGCTGCAATAAATAAGGCAATAGTTGTCAGTTTCAAAAGAACTCTCCGTTTCATAACAAATAATTTAGGTGAAAAAATATCTAACGTGAGAAGTTAAACTAAAAGGCCAGAAATGAAATTAAATTGTCTTGCAAAATTGACTTCTTAAGTGTTAATACATCTGAAATAAAGATTTCATTTACGACCATCTAGGTACTTTGTTGATTTTTCTATAAGTGTTAATGTGTAGCTGTCTAAGCTAATAAAATGACTTCAGTGAATAAATGATTTAGGATCACCGACTTGCAACACTTTCCCCAGGTGTCTATTTTTGTGAAAGCTTTAACTCTGCCTGATGATCATGTTCCTTTATTATGGATTTTTTCTTTTGATCAACGTTCGAATTCAATATAATCTGTAATATGAATTTCGGTTTTCAAGTCATTTGATCATAACAAGTAATTTGATTATAACTTTACAGCTTCCCATGAAGGAAAACTTCAAATGAATAAGTCCCATAAAGCAATAACTAATTGAGGATGCTTAAGAATATCTTAATTCTCGTGCTTACATTGTCCAACTTTTTTCTCTTCGGGCAATCAGTCATCAATTTACGTGTCGATCCTGAAAATGCTAGAGGCGGCACCGCCTCACAAGTTTTTAGTGATGTAAAATTCATCCCGCTTGAGACGACGAAAGAAAGCTTATTTGGCCAAATTGACCAGATGGAGGTAACAGATTCCTTTTTTATCGTTTTAGACCAGCAATCCAGATCCATATTGGTTTTCACCAGGGAGGGTAAGCTCCACAAAAGAATTAAATCCCCGGGTCCTGAAAAGTATTTTAACTATTTCGCTTTAGATCGCGTTGCCAGGGAAATAATTGCTTCAAATAATTACGCCGACGGACTCTTGATATATAACTACGACGGGCTTTTTCTAAGAAAGGAGCCGTGCCCGGAGCATGTTCAGAGCCTTTTCTATCTCGGGAATAGGTCTTTTGTATACAATATTGAAAGAATATCTCAAGCCGTGCCTTCCAATAAATCTTCATATGATCTTGCGCTCTCAACGGGATATAATTCCATAACGAAGTATTTGAATCCTTACAATCCCAAATGTGAAGATGGAGAATTTAACATGATGTCTAATCCAATTAACTTTTCCGGAGTACCAGGCTCTTGTATGTTCTCTTTGCCTTTTAGTTATAGTGTATATCAGTTAAATGACACTGGAGTCTTGTGTAGGTATAATTTTATACTTCCACTTAAATATTCCCTTCCCAGTGGTTTTGATACTGGATGCTCTTTTGCCAACAAGAGGGCTGAGTATGTATACCACGATCCGGAAAATATCGACAAAATCAATTCGATTGGGAGGGTCTTCCGTTCAGGCGATTATATTTTGTTTACGGCTATTAGTTCGCATTTCAAAATAGGGTCTGACTGGAACTATGCTTACAATACGAGAAGCGGGAACCTAATTTCATTTTCAAAAGTTACTCCTGATTCAAGTTCCTCTCATCTTCCTATCCTTGCAAGTGTATTTGAAAATATCAATGCTATAGACGGGAACAATATATTTGCATCATGTCCCTCGTTCAGGCTGCTTTCGTTTAAAGGCATATCTGATCGGCCGATAGTATATCCAGATGCCTTAAAAGAATTGTTTTCAACGGGAAATAAGACCAGCAACCCAATAATCATTCTGGTCCAACTAAAATAAGGCCTTAGCCAGTGAATTTCCGCTTAGCACGAAAACCTTTTTTATTAATTCTTAACTTGGTCTTATCCGTGTCAGTCTTATCTCAAAAGAAAGATTCCACATGGGTGGGAGCGATTAGCGGTTCAGTCAGGGACTCAGCACGGAACTTTTATTTGCAGTCGGCAACGATTTCTGTTTACGGTGCCCTTGACAATGCTCTGCTATCCTATTCATTGACCAATTCTTTAGGCGAATTTCACATTAACAACCTGCCGATAAATTCGCAACTCAAATTGAGTATTAGCTATATTGGCTACCAAACTTATTCTCGGTCATTTTCGATCATTTTGGGTCATAATCCGCTTTCACTCGGAAAAATCGATTTGAAAGCAAGCTATACAGATATAGATACAGTATTAGTCAACCCACCTCCGGTAAGCATGCACGGCGACACGCTGGAATTTAACTCTGCAGCCTTCAAAATGGATAAGAATGCCGTCGTAGAGGATTTGATCAGAAATCTACCAGGCGCAGTTGTTTGGGGTGACGGTACCATTACTATCAATGGAAGGCAAATTAGTAAGCTACTGGTTGAGGGGAAACCTTTTTTTGGCGGAAATGCCAAGGTAGCAACAAGAAATATTCCAAAGGGTGCAGTAGACAAAATTCAAGTCTATCAAGAAGCCATTGATCCAAATAATCCCTTAGATTCGATTACGTCGATCAATATAAAATTGCGTAAGGGCGCAAAAACCGGCTACTTTGGAGCCTTGTCGGCAGGTTCCGGAACGAACCATCAATATGAAGCTGGCCTTACCCAGAGCTTCTTTTCTCCACGGAACGAATTAGGAGTTTACTTTCAAAGCAATAACGTTAATAAGGTAGCCGATAACATCAATACGATATTGAATAACAGCACTTATAAAGGCATAAATGCGTATGTGGAATATCAGCCAGACTTCAATATTCCTGGAAGCTATCAGCAGACCTCAGGCGGTCTTTTATTTTCTCATGACTTTATCCCGGAATTTAACCAGTATAAACAGGACCGCATCTCAACCAATTCATTCTATAACTACAAAACAAATAACACCACGTCAGACGTACAAACTACCAGTTCGCTTGGGTCCGATAGTTCTCTACGTCAAGACAATGAAAAGAATTCAATTCAGAATACTTCAAAATTTAACTTCGATACGAGGTACAATAAAAGGAAGGGCAATGATTCGTTTTATGTCGTCGCGAAGGTCAATTTGGGAGAAGACAAATTGCAGACTATTCAACAAAACCAGTCATATGATCCAGAGTCTCAACTTTTGAGTTACGATAACCAAGATGACAGTAGCAAAAATCATAGTCAGCAGTATTCTATTCAGGGATCCTATATTCACCATGGATTTGACTTACCTGGCTCAAATAAGATTACAAACTGGGGTCTCACCTATGATGCTACCTGGGGAATAAATAATCTCAATAGGCTCTTCAAGGCGAATTTTATTCACAATTCGGATTCTTCATTAGACTTATTTTTTGACAGAAAATACTATAACCAATTAAATGAATTAAACCAGGTGCTGGCCTTTCAAATTGGAGATTTTTCTGCGTGGTTATTTGGCGACAATAGAATACTTTCAAAATATCACATATTCTTAGGCAACGAAATTAGGTTTAATACCCAAGGTCAGAACAATAGCATTGAGGATAGAGACACGGCAACGAATAAATATCTGGGAAATACGTATCTGACAAAACAGGGGAATAATAAAGTTTTGGATGAACTGCCCGACTTACGAATTGGAAAAACTTTTTGGAAACTTCTGGCAAATCGCTATCAAAAGGAACTGAATATAAACGTAGATCTGAAAGGACAATTTCGCCAAGAAGACAATTCTTCAAGTCATTCATTTCAAAATTATACTAAAAGCTCCGGGAAGTTCATACCAATGGCCAGTTTGAGCTATTCGAATTTTCAATATGGGGACTATCTAAACCGCTTCAATCTAAATTTTGGCATTTCATATAATTACCCCACACCCGAGCAGTTGGTTCCTCTCGTTGACAGCGCTAATATTTACTTTGTCCATAAAGGGAACTCAGCATTATCCCCTTCACGTAAATATGAACTCTCTTTTCAGTTCAGACACGATGCGTATCGGTCTAAAAACACCTTCTTTTATGGCGCTTCCGCCCTTGGAGGAATTTCAGACAATTTCATTGGTGACAGCGTTCTTGTTGACCTTGCGGGCAGGTATATATATTATCCAGTAAATATTAACGGCAACAGGTATCTTCGACTAAGTGGATTTCTTAATAAAGCAATAAATTTTTCTCCTAGTCAATTGCAGTTTATTGCTGGCGCATCCGTTCAACTGTCCAGAAACCCCGGTTACATCGGTTATCAAAGCCTTAGTCAATCTGGAGTCAACATCTCCAATGTATTTTCAAATTCAGATTCGGTATCTCTTTACTACACTTTTAAAGATATGCTTGCAATTAACCTATCTGAAAAAGTGTCGTACTATAAATCAATGCAATCCGGATTTTCCAGTAATGAATTTACTAGCATTCAAACCCTTAGCAGTCTTGGCGTTGGGCTCAACGTAACGAAGCGCCTGTCGGTAAATACCAATATATCATATAACCGAACTACTTATTCAAAATCCAACCCGATAGGTTTTAAAATATGGAATGCTTCTGCAACTTATCGATTTTTAAAAGCGAATAATTTGGAACTTAAATTATCAGCACTAGACCTGCTAAATCAAAATAAAGGTATCATCAGCTCTGGAAATAATTCATCTTTTACATTTGGGACAGTAAATACCCTCCGCCAATATTTTATGGCAACAATCACCTATTTTCCAAGGAAGTTTGGGAAAAACGGTAATCCCAAGTGACCAAGAGAAAGTTTGAGAAGAACTATGACAGCTCATATTGCTATCATTTATCCTAGCGTCTTTTCTTCGTTCATCTTCAGTTCGGCAGAACAATAGGAATGCTATCGTTCCTCGTAAGGGTTGCGATAAACTTATCATTGCCGTATCATCATTTTAAACAACAGAATTTCAATATATTAATTTATTAAGACGTCCTGAAACGTTTTCGAGGTTTTTGTGTGCTTATTTTGTCTGGGTAATTATTAGGAGTGCCGAAATGAAGTGGTATGGAAAACGAGGAAACTACTATTAACACACCCTTTCTGATCATCCAGAAGCCTCATGAGCTTATCAAATTGTTCGAAAATCTAATCGAGAAAAAACTTAAACAATTGGGAGCGACAAGCCTTCCATTGCCTGTCACTTACTCGAGTACAGACCCTCCTTTTCTTTCTTCCAGAGAAGTTGAGAAAATATTCATGGTTAGCCGTCAAACAGTCAATGACTGGCGAAGAACTGGACAACTACAGTCTTTTAAAATAAAATCCTGGCAATTTTTTTTAACATCTATGATAAAAACAAATCCGGATTTGAAAAATAAATTGCAACTTTATAATTGAAAATAATTTCAATTAACAGCTCTTTGCAAGTCGGTCTTCAACACATTTTGTGCAAATTTTATGCAAATCGAGAAACT
The DNA here is from genome assembly GCA_035317445.1 of Puia sp. Classification (GTDB taxonomy): domain Bacteria; phylum Bacteroidota; class Bacteroidia; order Chitinophagales; family Chitinophagaceae; genus Puia. The sequence continues at coordinate 256 of DATHGW010000756.1, read as the reverse complement.
GTACAAGTACTATCTTGTCTAAATCACTGATCCTCTTGAGCCTCCCACGGGATTCGAACCCGCGACCTGCTGATTACGAATCAGCTGCTCTGGCCAACTGAGCTAAGGAGGCATTGGTTAATTGTGGGCAAAAATAGACAATCAACCAGTCTTTTGTAACTTGTTCCCTCTTCAATTTGTTGCCATGCAAAAAATACTCTTGATCAGCTTGCTTTTTTCCGGCTCGCTCGCCGCACAGGATGTCAATATTTCCAGG
>DATHGW010000755.1:0-2969 GCA_035317445.1 Puia sp. | reverse complement strand
GATACAGGGCAGGTCGAACTCTGTGCTGAATTTGTGGGCGCCGCGGAATGAACCATCTCCGCCAATGATCACCAGTCCGTTGATGCCTAGTTTTTTCAGGTTGGTATGCGCCCTGGCTCTTCCTTCGTATTCAAAAAATTCTTTGCACCTTGCAGTTTTCAGGATGGTGCCGCCACGCTGGATGATGTTGGCAACACTCCGGGAATGCATGGGTATGATGTCATTTTCAATCGTTCCCGTGTAACCACGCATGATTCCAAATACCTCCAACCCGTAATAAATGCCTGTCCGAACCACTGCTCTTACGGCTGCGTTCATGCCAGGAGCATCTCCCCCGGAGGTCAGCACGCCGATTTTTGTAACTTTTGATTGCATCAATTAATTAAATTCTTCGTTTATTCTTAAAAAAGGTTCAATCAATGGCAGGAATCGTTGAAAAAATTCTACCTTAATTTAAATAAGTCCCAAAAATAAGGATTTGATTTGATTCTTATACGTGGTTAAGAGGGAAATCATTCCAATCAGGTCATTTCACTATTTCTCTTTCAAATAAACTTCCGCCATCATGCACCTGGCGCTTCCGCCGCCGTTGGTTTCGATGGTATTCAACGATGAATGGATGATTTTATTGAAGGTTTCCAATTTTTTCACCTGTTTGGGCGTAAGGGATTCATAAGCCTGGGTTGACATGACCAGGATCTTTTCGCCTTTTGTATTATGCACTTGCAGCATATTGCCCGCAAAATGGTTCATCTGTTCCATACTGATCTCGATGATCTCCTTACCAGAATTCCTGATGGTCGTCACGACGTGCTGCTTTTCTTCTCTTTTGGAGATGGAGTCGAGGCAAATGACAATAAATTTATCCGCCACACACATCATCACGTTGCTATGATAGATGGAACGCCCTGCTGTATCTTCTGCATCAAAAACAACCGGCCTGAAACCCAATTGCTCGCAAAAGAGTTCAAGCACTTTTTTGTTGGTCCGGGGCGACAAACACGCATAAGCTATTTTGTTTTCCCTATCCAACACCATGCTTCCCGTTCCTTCCAGGAACAGATCTTTGTTTTCAAAATAACTGAAATCGATCGTCTTACTCACCTGGAATTTTTCAGCTATCCTTTTTAAGGTATCGGGCTTCCGTTCTTTGCGCCGGTTGACTGCATACATGGGATATAAGCAAAGCACACCATCATCATGAAAAGAAACCCAGTTATTAGGAAAAATAGAGTCCGGAGTGTATGGCGATGGCGTATCGTTGATGACGGTGACGTCTATACCATTTTCGTCGAGCAATTGTACAAAATCATTGAATTCTTTCAACGCGTTATCCTGGGTATGTTCATCCTGCTGGGATAACTGGAACGCATTGTTCACCGCCGTCTCGGCGTTAAATCCGAAATTCACCGGCCTGATCATCAATATATTTGAAGTCGTTTGCATCAGGTTAAATTTCATCCCTCAGCAGGGGCATACTCATACAGTGAAATCCGCCCCTGGCGCGGGAGAGTTCCGCTGAAGGCATCAGGATCAGGGTATCTTCCATGTCATCTGGATCAGCCTTCCCCGATTCGAACTTTTCAATCAGGTCCTGTGCTGTAATGATGTCGAATCCGTTTTCACGGAACGCTTCAACCGTCTTATCGTTCCTGTCGTATCCCAGTACAACACCCTCTTTAAGGGCCAGGAGATTGCAGGAATCTGTCCATTGTTCACGGGCATCAAAAGGGAATTCATTGTTGCCCGAATAAATAAACCTGACGTTGCCTTTGCTCTCCAGGTCATTGACGCTGATATCTACCAACAGATCTTCCAGGTTGTCAAAATAAACGGGGTTTTCAATATTTTTTTTTCTGAACTGGATGATTTTCAACGTTTCTTCTTTCCTGCTGCCCTCCAGTATACGTTGCACGGAATCCGTGTCCTCATGTTTCATTGATTTTTTGGAGAATACACCCAACATCACCCACACATTTCTCTTGATCTGTGTAAAAACCGTATCGATATGCATGTAATCACGCTTCTTTGGAATTTTTATAATCGTGATTTTCTTAACCAGCCCTTTTTCAAACAACGCAATGACCGCCTGGTGGGCCGCTTCCATCGTGGTTCTTTCGCTGACGCCAATCAACAGGTGGTCCTTGCTCACGACCATGACATCGCCGCCTTCAAGAGTGACCTTCTTATCGTCTACATCCCTTGGCAATAAAAAGTGATGATAGGTATCCGGTAATTCAATGATCTTATCGTGATAATGCTCAAAAAGCCGGTGATTGAAGAAAATGTATTTGACCAGCAGCGCTTCCCTGGTCCTTGCTTTTTTTGCAGGTTTATTCAGCATGACATGATCGTTGATCACGATCCCGATGTCACGTGTAAAAATGAAATTGGGAATGGGAGAGAAGATCATTTTATCATCGCGTTTCGAGCCCGTGATAAAGGTTTTGGACAGGGAAACAGCATCCAGTTCCAGCAGTTCTTTCTGGGTATCGTAAGAACAGGCTTCAATGGCGCAAACAGATGCAACGAGTTTCAGTTTGATCTCGTGGTCTTGCAGGATATCTGCCAGCAACCATTGCAGTTCAACCACTTTCTCTGATTTAAAAAAAGCTTCGTGACCCGGCTTGTAGAAATTCCGCTTATTTTTTTCAGCATCAATTTCTTTCAATTTGCCCTTTATTTTGCCCGGATCAAGAAAATACAAAAGCAGTTTGGTGTAGAAATCGTACTCCTTTCTGCGGATGGTATCGAGGTGAACGATGTCTTCAAATAGCCAGTCCTGGGCCTTGGAGGGTACTACCTTGCCCAACCCACTGTCGGGGCTGTGAACGAGTAGCCGCCTTAACCGGCCGATTTCAGACGATACTTTTAACTGCTGGGTGTCATGTTTTGCCATAAAAAAATTTAGGTTGCTGCGAATGTTAATCCAGCGGGCAATGGAAAATTAACGGGCCTGCGGGTAGAAC
>DATHGW010000754.1:0-2093 GCA_035317445.1 Puia sp. | reverse complement strand
ATTACTTTGATCACTTCCAATGCCTGCAGGCTGCCGATGATGCCGGGCAAAACACCCAACACGCCGCCTTCGGCACAGCTCGGCACCAGACCTGGCGGCGGAGGAGTAGGATAGAGGTCACGGTAATTCGGTCCCAGTTTGCCCTGTTTGTCTACGTAGTTAAATACGGAAACCTGTCCTTCAAACTGGAATATAGATGCGTATACATTGGGTTTATTCAGCAGTACCGATGCGTCATTGACCAGGTAACGTGTGGGAAAATTATCTGTTCCATCCGCGATGACGTCATAGTCTTTTATAATATCAAGAGCGTTTTGAGCATTGAGGTGCGTATTGTAGAGATTCAATTGCACATGTGGATTCAACGACTCGAGTCTTCTCCGGGCAGCTTCTACTTTTGGATTGCCGATCTCGTGAACGCCGAACAAGACCTGCCGTTGCAGGTTACTGTCGTCCACCACGTCGAAATCAACAATACCGATCGTGCCTACGCCCGCAGCGGCAAGGTAAAGCAGCACCGGGCTTCCCAGTCCTCCGGATCCAACGACAAGCACTTTGGCGGCTTTCAGTTTTTTTTGTGATTCCAATCCGAATTCCGGGATGATGATGTGCCGGTTATACCTTGCCAGTTCTTCCCGGGAAAAATGAATTTCTTCCAAGCTCATAATGATAAATTTTCGGGTGAAAGGCCACCTGCGATGGCCGGAATGATGCTGATGATGGTATCTGCTTTAACAGTAGTATTTTCCTGCTGCAGGTTCCTGATGTCGTCGTTGCCAACGAATATGTTGATGAAAGAACGGATTTGTCCTTTTTCATCCAGCAGGTGTTTTTTTAGATCCGGGAAGTTCAGGGTCAGCTCTTGAACGGTTTCGCCGATATTAATGGCTTTGGTCTCAAGCCTGGCGGTATTGTTGGTGAATTTTCTCAATGGTGTTGGAATGATCACGGTAGCCATGTTTTTTTTATTGTTTATGTGAGTTGATAATCTGCGATTTTTTCCTCTTCGAATTGTGTTGCTTCATTCAGGCGCCAGGAGCGAAGGCTGATGTCGACATTAGATAGCACGGAAATAATGACATAAGAGAACCAGGGCTGTGCCGCCACCCGGTCATGTTCAGATGGAATGGCCGGATGCTTTGGATGCGAATGATAGACACCCAACAACAGGCGATCAATTTCGAGTGCATGCTGCTCCGCTTTCATATAATCGAATGGCGAAATTTCAAAACGGCGGGTTTTATCACCTTCCCTGGAATTGTCTACGACCGACATTTCCGTTACGATGCGATTGTCGTCTGATTCAATTCCATATAAGAATCCGCAGCATTCGTCGGGAAAGGTTTTGAGCGCATCCTCAATCAATAAATCTTTTACGCCGGGTTCTATGATGATCATGTTATAGAATTTTTTTCAGCACTTCGCTGTATTTATCCCCGTTGTCGGGCAGGATGGTCACGATGGTTCCTGATTCCAATTGGTTCGCAATCCTGATCGCACCGACCAGGTTGGCGGCTGAAGACGGACTCAGCACCAGTTGCTCCAGCTCGTAAGCTTTCCTGATCATGTCGTATCCTTCTTCCGTGCTGATTTCCAGGTTGAGGTGAGCAAGGGTCGGATCATAAATGGCAGGCACTACAGCCGTCTCGAGGTGTTTCCAGCCTTCCAATCCGTGCAGGGCAGAATCCGGTTGCAGGGAAATCAGCTGAATAGCAGGATTGAGTTTTTTTAATCTTCTTCCGGTACCGGTGAATGTTCCCGTTGTCCCAAGGGCTGAAACAAAATGGGTGATCCCGGGCAGGGCTTCAAAAATTTCCGGCGCTGTTGTATGATAATGTGCTTTCCAGTTATTATCATTTTTGTACTGATCAGCATAAAAATATTTGCCGGGATATTGCTCAGCCAGCGTTTTCGCCACCATTTGAGCGCCGTCGGTACCTTCGAATTTTGAGGTGAGGATTAATTCTACTCCCAGACCACGGAGAATGGCTTTTCTTTCCTGAGTTGCGTTTTCGGGCAGGCAGAGGGCTACCGGGATATTCAGCAACCGGGCGATGCTCGCATAGGCGATACCGGTATTGCCACTGGTTGCG
>DATHGW010000753.1:0-2560 GCA_035317445.1 Puia sp. | reverse complement strand
GTCCTCGTCGCGGGTTCTGTCACAAATCCTTTTAAGGCGAATAGCCCGATATAACGGGGATTAAAATCAAAATCCTGGCTGACGATCTCCTTGAATGCAGGATTGCCACCTTGGCCGCCGGAATACAGTAACCTGAGTTTTTTTCCATTTTTTTCGATTCGCAGCGCGGTGCTGTATAAATTTTGAACAAGAAAAGACTTCGTGCTGTCGGGGAAAAACACGGGTGTATGGGCGGTCTCCTCGGGTTTAAGAAAGCGGCCACCCAATGAGGTGATGGCTTGCACGAGAACCTGTCTTTGTTTAGGTAGCCCGCCGGTATAGTCATTGTATGCAATGGATAACCGCACACTCTTCCCGCTAAAAGTCGTGTCTTCAAGCAACAGGATGCCGGCCTGTTGCCAGTTTGCTGCTGGTACAAAATTTTCAAGATGCACTTCGGCCGTAAAACAATCGGCAGCTATTTTACGAAGCAATAAATTCCTGATGCCGGGAACATGCAGGGAATCCGGCCAGTTGTCACCCTGCAGCGTAAATAAACTGAGCTTTCCGGGTTGTTCACTTCTTTTGTTCCAATACACAGGATCCTTCAGTTGGAGAAACCATCCTCTCGAAGCCAGAGAGTCATCGGACAATTCGTGAAAATCGTCCGCAAATTCCTCCAATTTTGATTTATGCCAAGGGAATAACCCGATGATCAGCAGCATGATAACAATGGCTCCAACGATCAGCATGGGCTTAAGTCCTACTCCTATAGAGGGAACCGGAATTTTTTTTCCAGCCGATCTGTAATGGTTTTCCCTGTATTGAAACCAATACGGGTAATGCGATGCCTTGCTTTTTCTTTCCGGCTCATCGGTATAGGGCGCCTCCAGCACATAACGCGCCAGGGTATCCAGAGAAGCCGTAGATGGATTTTCAACCTTGAGATGGGATGGCTGAAAAATATAGGACGAATAGTTCTTAATACTCTTCCAGCCGATCACCAGTCCCGTTTGATCCAGCACTTCATTGCTGAACAGCTTGCTTTCTGTTTCCGTAAGGGCCGTTTCAGGCAGCCGCCCGAAACAGCGCAGACAGGCTTGCCTGAAAAGCTGGTCAAATGCCAAAGCATTTTGCTTGTTCATGAGTCAACATTCTAATGCATAGATAAGATCAAATTGCCAAATTCTTCTAGATTTCCGCGCCAATTCCGGGAGAATTCCTTCCGGGTTCCGCATGCCGTGATCGTTTTCTGCGATTTTTATTCCTATCGCATTAAATCATTTTATATGAGAATATGGATCGTACCGATTTTGTCCCTGGTCAGCAGCAGCATCCTCTCCCAGAATTTGCAATTGCACTATGATTTCCGGTATACCGTCGATCCTGTACATAATGCTTCCAATTTTCCAACCCTCTACTTTGAATATTTCAAATCGCAGGATTCGGGCAGGGCATTCATCAAGCCAGGATCCTTTCTATTTAAAATGCAGGCCGACCTGTACGGAACAAATAATAATATCGGCAAGTTCTTTATGCAGGTTTCCCAAACCCTTCGCCTTTGGAAACCAAAAGTTTTCCTTGCCCTTCAATATAGCGGAGGAATGGGCATTGCAGAACCCCGGCAATACAGTTATTATATTAGCAATGCCTTTGGCATCGGGGCATCTTACCCCTTTACCTGGAAAGGCGCCTGGTTCAATGCCATGCTATTGTACAACTACAATAGTTTTGCAAAACCGAGTCATGATGTTTTGTATTCATTTTACTGGGGCAAGGGATTCCGGCATTATAAATTTGAATTCGCAGGAGACGCCGAAATCTATACACTCAATAAGAACCAGGGCGATGATTATACGAAAAACCTGCACGGAAAATGGTTTTGTTTTTTCGCCGAACCCCAGTTTTGGTACAACCTGTCCAAAGGCCTTGCCCTCGGTTCCAAAATCAATCTTTTCTACCATGTCCTCAGTTTTTCAGATCTTTTCCAGGTCTGCCCGACGGCTGCGGTGAAGTGGAAGCTCTAGCGGAGGAAGGCGTTTACAGTTGGCAGATGACAGTTGACTGGCTTCAATAAGTAAAAACCCAAACTGACTATCCCCTGTTCATGATCAACCGTCATCTGTCAACTGTCACCTGTAAACTCCTTCCGGTCATATCAAAAAAGAAATATAATTTTAAGTAACAATCATGGCTATATGAATAAATTACTTTTTCTTTCTTCGGTTTTCCTGCTGTCTTCTTTTTCACCGGGGCCACGCTTAGGATTCAAATATCATCCCGCTGGCAATACGGTCCACGGCAAAGTCGTTGTCTATAGCACGGCAGACAACACTTCCTACAGGCTAACGGCGACGGATACTCTGTCATTCAGCGATTTTGGACAACCCCTGGAAACCCAGCCCTGTGTTTTTGTAGATCCCTCCAGGTCGTTTCAGACGTTTGTTGGCATTGGGGGCGCCCTGACGGATGCTTCCGCGGAGACCTATGCCAAACTGCCGCCCAATAAACAGGCCGAATTCATGCAAAGCTATTTCAGCCTGGATAAGGGCATCGGCTATTCTCTTGCAAGAACCAATAT
>DATHGW010000752.1:0-4898 GCA_035317445.1 Puia sp. | reverse complement strand
ACCCGCCAATACGAATTTTACCAGCAGTTTTCAAAAAGACCTGCTCAATGGCATTGTCAGCATCCAGGCCGACCTGCCCGTAATAGCAGCAGGTGCTGATAGCTTGTCGGTGGTCACCAGAATGCAAAAGGTCACAGCGATCCCATACTTTGTATGGTGTAACCGGGCTGCTGATCCGATGCAGGTTTGGATTCCGCAAAAAATTAAAGACATCAAAATAAATTACTAAATCAAACTACTGACCGATGAAGCACATATCGATGGTCCTTCCGATTGGTTTTTATTGGACGATTCTTTTTTCCTCCTGTAATTCAGTAACAGATCATAAGGACGAAAAAAAAGACAGTGTGGCCATTGCGCCAGCGTTCAATATCGTGCAGCATCCATTTGGAAAGACGGCTGACGGAGATGTGGTGCAATACACATTGTCCAATCCAGCAGGGATGACGGTCAGTATTTTGAATTATGGAGGTACGATCACCAGCATCATTGTCCCGGATAAGCACGCTGTTCCGGGCGATGTGGTCCTGGGTTTTGATTCCTTGTCAGGGTACCTGCAAAAAAATAATCCTTATCTCGGCGCCTCCATCGGGCGCTATGGAAACAGGATCGCCCACGCAAAGTTTGTGCTGGATGGTAAAACCTATGCGCTGGCGCCTAATAACGACGGAAACAGCCTGCACGGAGGATTGAAAGGCTTTGACAAAGTAATATGGAAAGCAACTCCTTCACCGGGCGGCAGTAGTTGTTCACTAAAACTCACTTATGAGAGCAGGGATGGAGAAGAAGGATTTCCCGGGAACCTGCAGGTAGCCATCGTCTTCACGCTCACAAAAGACAACGCCCTGAAGATCGCGTATACTGCTGGCAGTGATAAGCCAACTCCGGTAAACCTGACCAATCATACTTATTTCAACCTCTCCGCCGGCAAGGATACCGTCAATTTTGATCATGAACTCAGGTTAAACGCCGGCCGGTTTACCGCAGTGAACGATCAGCTTATTCCAACGGGAAAATTACCATCTGTCAATGGTACGCCGATGGATTTCACCACGCCCAAAAAAATCGGGGCAGATATCCTGGACGTGAAAGGCGGATATGATCACAATTATGTTTTGAACAAAAAGGCAAATGAATTGAGCCTCGCCGCCTCCGTATACGAACCTGGCAGCGGAAGGGTGATGGACATGTATACTACAGAACCCGGCGTGCAATTTTATACCGGCAATTTCCTGGATGGCAGCCTGGTTGGGAAAAACGGGATCAGGTACGTGAAACACGCAGGCTTTTGTCTTGAAGCCCAGCATTTCCCCGATTCACCCAATCAGCCTTCATTTCCAACCTGCATCCTGAAACCAGGCGAAACCTATCAGCAAACAACCATTTATAAATTCTCAACAAGATGAAAAAATTAGTCCTGTTCATTTCGATAGCGATGGTCTCTATCGGTCTTCCCGCCCAAAAACAGGTATGGACAACCGAAAAAGCAAATGCCTGGTATGCAACGCAGGCCTGGCCGGTAGGTTGCAATTTTATTCCAAGCAGCGCGATTAACGAGCTGGAAATGTGGCAGAACGAAACTTTCGATAAGGTGACCATTGACCGCGAATTGGGCTGGGCCGAAGGTATAGGGATGAATGTCGTGCGGGTATTTCTGCACAACATTCCCTGGCAAACAGACGCCAGGGGATTTAAACAGAACATGGAGCAGTATCTTGCGATTGCCGATCGCCATCATATCAGGACCATGTTTGTGTTATTCGATGACTGCTGGAACGACGATCCGCATCCGGGCAAACAGCCGGATCCCAAACCGGGTGTGCACAACAGCGGATGGATGCAATGCCCGGGACGGCGTATGCACAATGATTCATCAACCTGGGGACAATTGGAAAATTATACAAAAGATATCCTTTCATCTTTTAAGGACGATAAGCGCATTTTGCTCTGGGACCTGTACAATGAACCCGGCAACAGCAACTATGGCCTGACCACCTTGCCCTTATTGAAAAAAATATTTCAATGGGCCTGGACGATAAGGCCTTCTCAACCCCTGACCTGCGGCATTTGGTTTGACAATGCGGCATTAAATGAATTTCAAATGTCGAGCTCAGATGTCATTAGTTTTCACAATTACAACAAGGCCGGGGACCTGGAGAAGCAGATCAATGAGTTGTTGAAAAGCAAAAGGCCTGTGATCTGCTCAGAATATATGGCACGGACCAGGGACAGTAAGTTTGAGACCCATCTTCCCATATTCAAAAAATACAAGGTCGGGGCCATCAACTGGGGATTTGTTTCCGGCAAGACCAATACCATTTATCAATGGGATAAACCCGTTCCTGACGGGTCGGAACCACTGGTATGGTTCCACGATATTTTCAGGAAGGATGGCAGCCCCTTCGACCCCCGGGAAGTGGCGATCATTAAAAAATTAACACAAACCCCTTAGCCGGGGGTGGAGAGCCGTGGATATTCCTTTTGCATTAACTTTATAGCCCATTTGAACAATCACCATTTTTTCTTGTTACAAAGCAAAAACTCCAGGTATGAAAAAATTTTTCCTTTCCTTTTTTCTCTTATTCACTGCATTGCTCCTCAAAAACAATGGAGTCATTGCCCAGGGCCATGAGCTGGTTAAAAAATGGCAGACCGATTCTGTTTTGAAAGTACCTGAATCGGTGTTGTTTGATGCCGATGGCCCGGTATTATATTTCTCCAACATCGGAGGAGCGCCTGATGGCAAGAATGGAAAGGGATCCATCGGCAAACTGGGTTTGGATGGAAAAATCATCCAGCTTGACTGGGTGGCCGGCTTGAACGGCCCGAAGGGTCTCGGAAAATTCCACAATACTTTATATGCAGCTGACGTGGATGAACTGGTTGTGATTGATATTCCTACAAGCAAGATCATTAAGAAAATTCCTGTTGAAGGAGCGCAGTTTTTGAACGATGTTTCAGTGGATGCCAAGGGGCTAATCTATGTTTCGGATACAAAAACCGGGAAAGTGCACCTGGTAGACAATGGCAAGGTGAGTACTTACGTAGAGGGAATAGAAGGCGCCAATGGCGTGCTTGCCGTAAACGGCTCCTTATATGTGTTGGGAAGCGGAAACCTGTGGAAGGTTTCAGCCGATAAAAAACTTACTAAACTTGTTTCGGGGATGGACCCCAGTACCGATGGCATTGAAAAAGTAAAGGACGATGAATTCATTGTGTCGTGCTGGAACGGCATTATTTATTATGTTCATTCCGATGGCAGCAAACAAACTCTTCTCGACACGAGAACTGAAAAAAGCAATACAGCAGATATTGGTTACGATCCAAAAAAACGGGTGGTCTACGTGCCGACATTTTTCAAGAAATCAGTGGCGGCTTACGAATTAAAGTAATCCATAATTGTTAAATTATTTGATTGGCGATTCTTTGACCATAGGAGTGATTATTTTTAAAGCGCTATGAACTGTACTGCTACCAGGCTGACTTACCAGCAAACAGGTTATTTTTCTAAGATCGTTACAGACTATTTGAGTGGGTCAGCTTCCCTGAGACCCTATTATCAACATCCCGTTTCCCTGGACGGAATTAAATCTGCCATCAAATCAAGACAGCAATTTGCTACCAACAGACCTGTTTTGGTAGACGAACTAAGAAAGCAATACCGTTCGGTCAGCACCGGCGCTGCAGTAAACGACAACATCAATCTCCTGCTGCAGGACAATTGTTTTACCGTTACCACGGCACACCAGCCTGCGATTTTTACGGGAACATTGTATTTTATTTACAAGATCCTGCACGCGATCCGGTTGGCCGGTCAGCTCAGCCGGGAATTCCCCGAATATCGCTTTGTGCCCGTCTTTTATATGGGCTGTGAAGATGCTGACCTGGATGAACTGGGTAAGATATTCCTGGATCAGCAGGAAATAAAGTGGGATACCAAACAGACGGGTGCCGTTGGAAGGATGAAACCAAAGGGACTTGAAAAGATCATCGACAGAATAGAGGGAGAATTTTCTGTTCAGCAATTTGGCGAAGAATTGGTCGGATTACTGAAGCAATGTTACCTGGAAAGTGAAAATATTCAAACCGCTACTTTCCGCCTGATCGACACCTTGTTCGCAGCATATGGTTTGGTGGTTTTGATCCCCGACAATCCAAATCTGAAAAAACTCATGGTGCCTGTTTTTGAAGACGACTTGTTCAACCATACTCCTTCGAGGATATTATCGGCGCCCATCAGCCAGCTCGCTGAGCATTATAAGGTCCAGGCCCAGCCACGTGACATCAACCTTTTTTACCTGAAGGACAATCTTCGGGGAAGAATTGAAAAAACTGACGGCAGATTCGTCATTCATGATTCGAACCTGCTGTTTCAATCTGATGATTTTAAGCATGAGTTGCATCAGCATCCGGACCGGTTCAGTCCAAATGTTATCCTGCGCGGTCTGTATCAGGAAACCCTGCTTCCGAATGTCGCTTTTCTCGGCGGAGGCGGAGAGTTGGCCTACTGGCTGGAATTCAAAAGCCTTTTTGATCATTACAAGGTTCCTTATCCCATGCTCCTGCTTCGAAATTCTTTTTTAATCGTGGAGAAGAAATGGGAAGAAAAATTAGCGCGGGCAGGCCTGGATCTTCTGGACGTTTTCAGACCGGAACAGGACCTGATCAATGAACTGGTCAAAAAAGAATCTGACAAACAGCTTGACCTGGAAGAAGAGATTGCCCACGCACACGAGTACTACGAACATCTGAAGAGCCTGTCGGGTTCAATTGATCCCACCCTGACCCAGCATGTCGAGGCCCTGCAATCCAGGGCGCTGAAGCCGATCAGGGAATTGGAAAAGAAATTTCTTAAGGCGGAGAAAAGAAAATTTGAAGAACAGCAGCGGCAGGTTGCG
>DATHGW010000751.1:0-2777 GCA_035317445.1 Puia sp. | reverse complement strand
TAATGCTATATTCGGTGTTGGCGTCATTGTGGGTCCTGCCATTGGCCCGACCTTAGGAGGTTATATCACAGATAATTTCTCCTGGCAATGGATTTTCTTCATTAATATTCCTTTCGGCATTGTCGCCACGATATTAACATTGGTCTATGTAAAAGAACCAAAATTAAAGGCAAAAGCCGGAAGAATGGATTGGCTGGCTTTGACCTTGTTGATCGCGGCCATCGGTTCTTTGCAGATCGTGTTAGAAAAAGGCCAGAGCGAAGATTGGTTCGAAACAAGGTATATCACTGTGCTAACCGTTATTGCTTCCATTGCCGGGATCTTTTTTGTTGTACGCGAATTGAATAAAAAAGATCCGATGGTCAACTTGAGATTGTTCAATAATCGTTCCTTCGCAACGGGCACTTTTTTCAATTTTGTATTGGGTCTGGGTCTATACGGAACCACGCTGGTCATACCCATTTTTTGCCAGGGATTGCTGGGCTTTACTGCCATGCAAACAGGATTGATCATGTTGCCCGGAAGTCTGGCAACAGCCGTCATGATGCCTGTTGTAGGTGGTTTATTAAAAAGAAAATTGGTTCATCCGGCTGTTTATGCCGGGATCGGGTTGTTTCTGTTTTATGTTTTTTGTTATGGTATGAGTGGGCTGAACACGCAGATTGGTGAACATGATTTTTTCTGGCCTTTGATCATCCGCGGTCTTGCCATGGGATTAATTTTTATTCCGCTGACCACCATTTCCCTCGCAAATCTGGAAGGAGTAGAAATTCCCCAGGGTACCGCGTTAAGCAATATGGTAAGACAATTGGGCGGTTCCATTGGCATCGCTTTAATTACTACTTATATCAGCGTGGATACATCCAGGCATTATGCTTATCTCACCGAAAATATAACCGCTACGGACCCTGCAACCCAGGAAAGAATAAAAATGATGACGGGGGCATTGGTAAGTCACGGATACGATCTGCAAACCGCCACCATGAAGGCTTATGCCATGATTTCAAAAAGCATTACCGGCCAAGCTACCTTTTTAACGTATAAAGATTTATTTATTTACCTGGGCTTATTCTTTTTGTTACTGATCCCGCTCTTAATCATGTTCAGGAATAAAAAGAAACCCGTCGCTGTTGACGAAGAGCAAATGGAATGGGCTTTGGAATAACTAATTTATCATAAATCAAATACGATGAATCATATTTTAATCGCGCTGGATTTTAGTGAATATTCACCTGAAGTGGAGAAGGTAGGATATTCCATTGCGCAAAAGATCAACGCAACCGTGACACTGGTAGGCATCATCAATAAAATGATTGATTATATGCCGGCGGATACCGGGCAGGTTTTTGAAAACCAATGGGAAGCAAGAAAAGACATCGCCTGGAAAGCTTTACAGGAAGTACAGGCAAAACACCCTGATGTGTCAACAGAACTGGTGTCATTTATCGGCGACCCTAAAGAAGATATCATAGATCTTTCCATAAAGCAGCACACGACATTTATTGTCATCGGTACACATGGAAGAACCGGTATGCAGCATGTATTAACAGGAAGCACGGCGGAATACATTATCAGGCATGCCGTTGTTCCGATTATTGTTGTTCCCTTGAGAAAGAAAAGACATTAAGCTTTTTTAAACGTATAAAAATGATGTTATGACCATCACACATAAAATCAAAAACTGGGGCGACTTGCATCATCCTAAGATCCTTGGTGTCATACGCATGCTCCTTGGACTTTTTTTGGTTCTTAAAGGATTTAGTTTCTTAAACAATACCGCTTATCTCCGCTACCTGATCATTGAAAATAAGGCCATCAGACAATCGCCGGAAATCATATCGGGGCTTATCTATTATGTAACCTACATGCACCTGGTAGGAGGGGCGCTTATTTTTTTGGGACTTTTTACCAGGCTGTCAGCTTTCCTGCAATTGCCGATCGTTTTTGGAGCGGTGTTTTTTGTAAATATTTTATCTCCCTATGTTAATGCCGAGCTATGGTTGTCCGTACTGGTGCTTGTGCTGCTTGTTCTTTTTATTGTTATTGGCTCCGGGCCTTTATCTCTCGATCATTTTTTATCAAATATGAGAATGGATACAGATAAAGACCGGTAGATAGCTAAAACCTTCCGGTGTATGGGCAACCGGATAAATTGTATGAAAGAAGTAAAGATCTTCTCCAATGCCAATCACGAGATATTGGAAGGCCTGGCTACCCGGGCTGTAAACGATCCGAATTTTTTAGAGATTCATTATAGCGGCCATGCCATCATGGTTATTTATGAAGTGGCCGGCAAAGGAGAAAATCCAATTCCGTCGGGGTCTTCCGGAAATTTACCCAGTGAAAATTAATTTTGCCATTTCCCCGGAAGCCGGATTGTTTAGGTGGGAATAGAGATCGGTTCGCAACTGATCTGCTGATCATTCCTGTATCAGATTTTCAAGCTTTATCATAAATTAGCTTATCTTTTACTTGCATGGCCGGATATACTATTTTCTTCCTGATAACTTTCAAGCCTTTATGAATAAGTGGCTCATCGGCATTCTTTTGCCACTGGCTCACCCTTCATCTCTTGATGCGCAGCAACAGTATCTGGATAGCCTGAGGCATAGCATTGAGATTGAGAAAAATGATACCGCAAAAATTGCCCTGTATACCACCATTGTCGAAGCCTATAAAGAAACCAGGCCCGACAGCTGTGTTTATTTTGCAGAACAGCTTCTGGGCCTGTCAAAAAAACTGAATTTCAAATTAAACGAAGCCAATGCCAAGGCCCA
>DATHGW010000750.1:0-5646 GCA_035317445.1 Puia sp. | reverse complement strand
AATATCCTGCCCATACCAATGATCAGGCCCGCACTGAAACCAAATTGATAAAGCGAGGAATACGTGGTGACTGCACCACCATAACCGAAACTGCCAAAATAAAATCCACCCCCGTCCACCGGAGACAACAACTGCGCTTTCAGGCGCAATCCCAATCTCGGGCTCACATACACGTTAGTTCCCGCTTGTACGCCCCATGCAAACTTAGTATTGCTCGAATAATCTGCCGGGCCGGGAGAAAATATGGCTGCACCCATCATGGCGCCCAGGAAAAGATGGACAGGAGATCCGGGAAAACTAATGGACTGAACTGGACCTGCCATAATATAATTAATGCCTACCTGCTGCCGGCTGATGGGCCCGTCGTTTGGATATCCGTAATGATAGATGCCGGATTGTGCATCCATCCTGTTATACATCAATTCAAGTCCAAAATTCCGGTTGACATTGAACTGCAGGGACCCGCCCCAGTTCGCGACGCCTTCAATCCTTCCATAAGTGTCATAAAAATTAACCTCGGAAGGAAAGGTATATCCGCCCGAAGGAATGAATTCGATGGAAGTCTGGGCAAAAGATCTCGTTGCAAACAAAACGACTGTGGATAAGAGAATGAGTAGTTTTCGCATAATTTTTCTATAAGACTCCTTTTGAGACCAGAAAAAAACTAAGAAGTTTAAGGATTGTTTTGCAGAAATCAGCCAAATTCTGTTAATCAGATGTAAATGTTCAGATGGTCAGGGCCAATCTGTCGTAAGCCAATTGCATACCGGGCGGTAAGGAAGGACTCACATCGGCATGTTTGCCCAATTGATGGCTGATATGCGTGAAATAAGCGGCTGAAATGCCCAGTTCTTTGACGAGTTCCATCGCTTCTTTCAAAGAATAATGAGATACATGTTTTTCATTTCTTAAGGCGTTCAACACAATGATATCACTGTCCCGGATCTTTTGTTTTTCGGCATCCTCTATCCGGTTAGCATCCGTGATATAGGTAAAGCTGCCAAACCGGAAACCAAAGACGGGCATCTTCAGGTGCCAGACAAGAATCGGCGTGATCGGGATATCACCCACCAGAAAAGGCTTTTCTGAAATGGTATTCAAATGTATTTCGGGCAAACCCGGATATTTTAGATCAGCGAAGGCATAGGCGAATTCGCGGATGATCACTTCCTGTGTCATTTCATTGGCATAAACGGGCATGGCCTTCTTTGAAAAAAAATTGAATGCGCGGATATCGTCCAATCCCGCAATATGGTCCTTGTGCGGATGCGTGAACAGCACGGCATCCATTTTTGTAATGTTCTCCCTCAGCATCTGGTACCTGAAATCAGGGGTTGTATCTACAACCAATGTCGTCGTTTTTGATTGCACCAGGATGCTTGAACGGAGCCTTTTGTCCTTCGGGTCTGTGGAATGGCAAACCTCGCAGGGACAGGCAATCATGGGTACCCCGCTGCTGGTACCCGTGCCCAGGAAAGTTATTTTGAGTGGGGGATAGGCCATTAGTAAAAATAAGAAATCTTATTTGCTTGCTGCTTCAACCATCGACATAACGTCATCGTACATCATCTTTGTCTCAGCGCTGAATAATTCGGGGCTGATGGTCAATTGGGGGATAATATCGATCAGGCTGCTGATGCGCCCTTCTACGGGTAAAAACTTATTTAATACAACTACTTTTTTCTGTTCAAGAATGCAATATCCACTCTGAAAAGTGCCGCGCTCATAGCGGACGATATAAGCGGCTTCATCCAGTATTTTTTCAATTTTATCGAGGGTAGATTGAGTATATTTCATCTGCTTTATTGAATTGGTCAAAGGTACGAAAACTAATTTTCTATTGCTTATTTCTCATTCCTTATTTCTTATTTGCTGGTCATTCTGATCACCGGAACGATCATTTCCTCCAGGCTGATGCCCCCATGCTGAAAGGAATTACGGTAATAGTTGGCGAAATAATTGTAATTGTTGGGGTAGCACAAAAATCCATCGCCCTTTGCAAAAATAAATGAAGAGTTCACTGTTGGAACGGGTAATCCTGCTTCGCGGGGATCGCGGAATGCCAGCACATCCTTTGCTTCGTAATTCAGGTTTCGTCCGTGCTTATAGCGAAGATTGGTAGTCGTTTGTTTGTCTCCAATCACTTTGTAAGGCGTTTTCACCCGAACACTGCCGTGATCGGTGGCTAAAACCAGGTTGATCTTTTTGTCTGCAATCTTTTTCAGCGCCTGGTTGAGCGGAGAATGTTCGAACCAGCTGCTGGTGATGCTCCGGTAACTGATTTCGTCACTCGCCAGCTCTTTGAGCACTTCCATTTCTGTACGCGCATGACTGAGCATATCGACAAAATTGTATACGATGATATTGATGTCGTTGTTCATCAGGTTGTGAATATTGTTCACGAGGTCCTGACCGGCCTGGTGGTTCAGTACTTTGGTATAGGAGAATTTGAGGTTGTCTTTTTTCAGGCGTTTGAGCGAAGACCGGAAAAATTCTTCTTCAAATAAATTCTTGCCGCCTTCATCATCGTCGTTCTTCCACTGTGTGGGGAATTGTTTTTCAATATCCACTGGCAGCAAGCCCGAAAAAACCGCGTTTCGGCAATATTGCGTTGCCGTGGGGAGGATGCTGTAGAAAGTATCTTCTTCCAGTATTCTGAAGTTTTCGGCAAATAGCGGCTGAATGGATTTCCACTGATCGAAACGCAAATTGTCGATCAGTACAAAGAACATCGGCACGCCCTTTTCCAGGTATGGAAAAACCTTTTTCTGGAAAAGCGTGTTCGACAGCACCGGACGATCATCCAATTTGGGATTCATCCATTTCGCATAATTTTTCGAAATGAATTTGAAGAATTCCGAATTAGCCTCCTGTTTCTGCGACTGCAGGATCTCCCGCATTTCAGGACTGTCGCTTTTTTCCATTTCCAGTTCCCAATACACGAGTTTTCTATAGATCTCCATCCATTCATTGTAGTTGGGATTGTTATTGAGCACCGTGAATAATTCACGGAACTGTTGCTGGTAAGCTGTGGTCGTTTTTTCGGAAACAAGCCGTTTATTGTCGATGATTTTTTTCAGGCTCAGCAGCACCTGGTTGGGATTCACCGGTTTGATCAGGTAATCTGTGATCTGGCTGCCGATGGCTTCATCCATCAGGTTCTCCGTTTCGTTCTTGGTGATCAGCACAACGGGGATCTGCTGGTTGGATTCTTTGATCTTGGCCAATGTTTCCAACCCGGTGATACCAGGCATGGTTTCATCCATCAAAACCACGTCAACAGGGTTGTCTTTAACAAATTCAATCGCATCGTATCCATTCGTCATTGCAGTGACTTCATATCCTTTATTTTTAAGGAACAAAATCTGTGACTGCAGGTTTTCTATCTCATCATCTACCCAAAGTATTTTTCCTAAGGCCATGGTAATCGTTTAAATTTATTGTTCGCTGGGAAGCGGCGAGTGGTGAATAGCGAGTGGCAAGTGGATGTACGACTTGCCACTCGCTATTCACCACTCGCAGCCTCTAGACTCAAATTTAAATTATCCAAAGGGCATTAGTAGCTTTGCCGTCGCTTTTGTTTTGTTTTAACAAATTATAGGGAAGAATGGCTGTTCAGTTCCGCAAGATCATCAATGACCCGGTGTATGGTTTTATCACGATCGACCATCCCTTATTGTTGAAGGTCATTGCACATCCTTATTATCAGCGCCTGCGGCGTATAAACCAAATGGCTTTTGCGCATCTGGTTTATCCGGGTGCAGTGCATACCCGTTTGCACCATTCCCTGGGCGCATACCACCTCATGTGCAATGCGCTGGCGGAATTAAAAGGAAAGGGTTTTGATATCAGTCCCGAAGAAGAAGTCAGTGCAAAAATCGCGATCCTGTTGCATGATATTGGTCACGGTCCCTTTTCCCATGCGTTGGAAAACGTCCTGATCACGAATGTTGCACACGAGGACATCTCGATCATGATCATGCGAAGATTGAATTCCGCGTTCGGCGGACAACTCGATATGGCGATCGACATCTTTACCAATCAATACCACAAACCTTTTTTGCACCAGCTGATTTCCGGGCAGTTGGATGTGGACCGGATGGACTATCTTATCCGCGACAGTTTTTTCACTGGTGTGTCAGAAGGCGTTATCGGATATGACCGCATCATCAAAATGCTCACGGTGTATGACGGCAATTTGATGGTTGAGGACAAGGCTATTTATTCCATCGAAAAATTCCTGGTCGCCAGGAGGCTCATGTATTGGCAGGTCTACCTTCACAAGACCGTATTGGGTGCTGAAAAAATGCTGGTGAAAATTATAGGGAGGGCCAAGGATCTTATTGAAGCAGGAACAGTGGTTGATTCAGGCTCGGCAATCCTGGATTTATTTTTACGTTCTGGTGACGTTACCTCACAACTCGAACCCTTCTGTCAGTTGGATGACTATGATGTGATGTGTGGGATTAAAAAATGGGTCTCGCACCCTGATAAAGTACTTTCTATTTTATGCAGCGGATTGATCAACCGGAACCTCTTCAAAGTCAAACTACAGGCCAGCCCTTTCGAAGACGAGCTGGTCAAGTCATTTGCCGAGAAAGCTTCCCGTAAATTTGCCCTGACTGCGAAAGAAGTGGATTATTTTGTGTTTACCGGTGAAACGGTGAATACTACCTATAATCCTTCCGATGAACTCATCCAAATTCTTTTTAAGGATGGCACCGTTAAAGACATTTCCCAGGTAGATAATGCTTTAATTCATCAGACTTTGTCAAGCCCCGTGAAAAAATTTTATATTTGCTCCATGACTTAGTCCAGGGTCAAAAAAAATATATGCAATTCTCAGCCGCACAAATAGCGTTGTTGATCAATGGTAAAGTAGAAGGCAATCCTGATATCGCTGTCGGTTCATTCGGAAAGATTGAAGAAGCAGTAGCCGGGCAGTTGTCATTTCTTGCCAATCCCAAATATGAAGAATACCTCTATACTACCGGCGCATCCATCATGATCATCAACGAAACACAGGAATTGAGGCAAAAAATCCCAGCTACCCTGATCCGCGTTCCTGATGCTTATACTGCATTTGCCGCTTTGCTTTCCAAATACCAGGAAATCGTAGCACAACAAATGGTCGGTATCCAGGAACCGGCTTATATTTCTAAAACAGCCAAACTGGGGGAGAATATATTTGTCGGCGTTTTTGCCGTTATCGGTGAACATGCCGTGATCGGGAACAATGTAAAAATATTTTCGCAGGTATTTTTGGGAGCCAATGTACAGGTGCAGGACAATGCCGTATTGCACCCGGGCGTGAAAATTTATCATGACTGTATCATTGGAAAAAATGTAACGATTCATGCGGGCACGGTAATCGGAAGTGATGGGTTTGGATTCGCGCCGCAGTCGGACGGAAGTTTTAAAAAAGTTCCGCAGATGGGGAACGTGGTGATCGAAGACAATGTGGAAATAGGCGCCAATGCAACTATCGACCGCGCTACCATTGGATCAACCATCATCAGGACCGGCGCTAAGCTCGACAACCTGATCCAGGTTGCGCATAACGTGGAGGTCGGCCACAATACCGTTATTGCCGCCCAGGCGGGCGTGAGCGGCAGTACCAAGATTGGCAATAACGTGATGATTGGT
>DATHGW010000749.1:0-4600 GCA_035317445.1 Puia sp. | reverse complement strand
CACTTTCACCGCTTTCACGGCATTTTCGCTGTCAGCCAACGGCAACCCACATGCGCACATATATGCATCCCCGATGGTCTTGATCTTTTCCATATCGTATTTCTCAACGATATTATCAAAAGCACGGAAGATCTCATCCAGCTGGGTCACCAGTTTTTCGGGAGAAAGCATTTCGGCGATCGTAGTAAACCCGATGATGTCTGTAAACAGCACACTCACCTCTTCGTGTTTTCTTGCGTAAGACCGGCCAAAGCGCTTGAGTTCTTCGGCGATCTCATCGGGCAGGATATTCAACAGCAATTTGTCTGACTGCGCCTTTCCGGCTTCAATGATCTTTTTCTGTTTTTCTATTTCCAGGGTCCTTTCCTTTACCTTGACTTCGAGGTTTTCATTGTTGGTTTGCAACTCGTGGATCAGTTTCCTGTTGTTACGGCGCAGCATGATCGTTTCGATGGCATTGTCGATCGTGATCTTCAGCTCATCCTTGTCCCAGGGCTTCCTGATATAACGGTATACCATACCCGTATTGATGGCTTCGATGATCGATTCGATATCGCTGAAGCCGGTGAGGATGATGCGGATATTATCCTGTTCCCCGGGAATATGCTGCAGGAACTGAACGCCTGTCATATTGGGCATACGCTGGTCGGTCACCACGACATGGATATCATTTTTTAACAGGATCTCCATTCCTTCCTCTCCGCTCAGCGCGGTAAAAACATTGTAACTCCTCCGCAGGGCCGCCCTGAACGAATTCAGGTTGTTCTCCTCGTCGTCAACATACAATATATTATAAGCGTTGTTGGGCTGTTCCATTAGTTAAACGGTTATTTCTTGTTTTATTGGAATGTTAATAATAAACTCGGTGCCTTCACCGGGCTTTGAAAATACTTCTATTTCGCCATTGTGTTTTTGAATGATTCCGTAAGAAATGGACAGGCCAAGTCCCGTTCCTTTTCCGATCTCTTTTGTTGTAAAAAAAGGATCGAAGATTTTCTTGCGCACATGATCAGGAATACCCGACCCCGTGTCTTTGATGGATATCTTCACCTGGTCTCCTGCCTGCCAGGTCTTGATGTAAATGCTGCCTTCTTTTGGAATGGCCTGGATGGCATTGGACAGGATATTCATGAAAACCTGGTTGATCTGTCCGGGGTAACAATCCACTTCCGGGATGTCGCCATATTCCCTGAAGATATCAATCCGGTTCTTGTATGCGCTGTGCAACAGCACCAGCGTGGATTCCAGGTTGTCATTGAGGTTGGCAAGCTTGAATACGTTCTGATCGAGCCTTGAAAAATTGCGGAGGCCTTTGACGATTTCCGAGGTCCTGTTGGCGCCTTCTTCCATGCCCCGCAACAGATCGTGCACTTCCTTCATGGTGACGTCAATATTGTATTCTTTCTTGAACGCGTCCAGGCTCTCAAATTCTTTTTGAAGATTTTTTTCCTTGATCACCTGTTCATAGCAGGTCGACATCCTGATGATGTCCGCCATATCGTCCTTGAGCGGCTGGATGTTTGCAGAAACAAAATTGATCGGGTTATTGATCTCATGCGCAATGCCCGCGGTAAGTTGCCCCAGCGAAGCCATTTTTTCCGCCTGGATCAGCTGTTCCTGCGCAGCTTTCAGGTCTTCTACGGTTTTATTCAGGGTTTCATTGGTGGAAGCCAGGTTCAGGTTGGCTTGTTTAAGTTGCTCCCTCGCCCGGGCGAGGTCATCCACCATCTTATTAAACGCTTTGGCCAGTTCTCCGATCTCATCCCGCGATGTTGTTTTGACATGTTGCGTCAGATCGCCCTCACCCACTTTTATCGCAGCTTCACGTAGCGACAGAACGGGAATGGAAATATTCCGCGAGAGCCAGAAACCGATCAGGATCGCGATCAGACAGACCACGCCACTGATGGCCAGGGAGACCATGCGGATGCGGCGGATGGTTTCCGTGATCTCATTCGTTTTAAATCCTACCAGTATGGCTCCATTGCCGTTCATGATCTTCGTATTTAAGGAGGCTCGCTTTACGATCATTGAATCATTGGACGAAATTTTCGCCGGCAGGGCAGCATTTTCCGGAAAAGTTTTCAGGATCGAATCCCGGATGACATACTGCTGATGCCCTTTGTCCCAAACCGTATCTTCTTCCACCAGCCTGACGAAACTGAGCCGGGAATCATTTTTGACAATTTCTATTTCCTTGGTGATGCCCCTGAAATTCTGCTCATTGATGGCGATCTCCACACCCACGGCTACCGTATTGGCCACATTTTTTACCTCGTTATCGTAACTCCTCAGCAGGTAGGTTTCCTGTCTTGCAGGAAAATAATACAGGATAAAATAGGAAAACATCAGGACAATGACAAGCACCGTTAACCAAATCTTCGTTTTTAGCTTGATGAGCATAGGATCAACCAGGGCTGTTTATAAAATATGGCTGTTGAATCGTCAAATTGTCTGGAGAAGTCGCGCTTAAGCAGCAGGTACAAGATACGATCAAAATGTCTTTTTCCCATCAATCAGGATGGTTTTGACTTCGGCTGATTCCGTGGGTTTGTCCAATATAGCGATGGTGCCGGGATTTTGGGCCACATAGGATTCGAGCTCGCTGACCGTATTGAAAGTTACCGGCGACTCGAATTTTCCGGCGAAAGAGATACCGGCCCAGAAGCCCCTGACCTCATCTCCGCTCATGGAATAGATTCTTTTACTGACGACTTTTCCCAGCGGGGTCGTGGATTTGATCATCGCGATAATGACTTTCGTGCCATCGTTCCATCGCTGTCTTTCAGCCATAAAAACCGATCTCAAATCAGCCATTTTCATTTCCGAAGGGACGCCTTTTGAATTACCGATGACCGTTAGGGTGCCATCCTGCGATCTTGCTATCAATCCAATAGACAGCAGCAGGCCAAGCAGTAAGCTTTTGCCCGTGAAGCGTCTGATAAATGGTTGACAGGTCCTCATATTCCTTTACTATTAAAATCCTATGGCAAACTGTGCCGTAAATTTGTCCACATTGCCCTCGATATCGGCTTTCATATGCTGGTATTCCAGTTTCACAACAGCCAGGTAATTGATCTGGAACCGGATGCCGCCCACAATGGAAGTCGTATTGTTCTTGGTAAAATAAATTTCCCCGTCCTGGTATTGTAAATAGTCAAACCGCACATAGGGTATAAACTTCTCATGGATCTTATAACCTGCATAGATATACGAAGCGCTGGTTTGCTTGGTGCCGGTCGTGTCTGTGTGGTCAAAACCAAGCGTCGATTCAGCCAGAAATTCAAATTTTCTGCCAAAATAGGCTATGGAACCGCTGAGCAATTGCTGATCTACCTGCCAGTTGATCACTTTTCCATGAACATCGGCGCCCTTTGAAATGACATCATAATAATAAGAAAGACCCAGGCGGAGCTTGTCGACGGGTTTAATGTGAATGGCTGCCGTTACTGATTTGAATTTGTCATTGTCCGACACTTCGTTCGATCCCAGCCCGTTGCCCACCATGAAGTCGTAACCAAATTTCACCGCGCCCAGGTCATGGCCCTGCAGGTCGACACCAACGGTATGCAGCGGAATGATGTTGGCCGCGAAAAGCAGCGGACGATCGATGGTGGGGAAGAAGACCCGGCCATGATGGTAAGTATCGTTCCAATAGTTTAACGGCGTATGGTGTTTGCCGATGAGGAGGTTATGGTTGCCAATGTAGTTGTACTTGATGATCACCCTTTCCACGCTCACAGAAAATTCAGTAGGGGTGGTGGGTGTAAATTTAAACACGCTTTCACCCAGAAAAGAAATGCGGTCGTTGAGT
Source organism: Puia sp. (assembly GCA_035317445.1). Classification (GTDB taxonomy): domain Bacteria; phylum Bacteroidota; class Bacteroidia; order Chitinophagales; family Chitinophagaceae; genus Puia. Next base: position 786 of record DATHGW010000749.1, on the reverse strand, counting down.
TCAGAAGTAATGAAAAGGTCCTGTTCGCCAAAGCCAAAAGACACTTTGCCATCCTGCAGCGTGGATAAGACATCGACGAATCCCCTGATCTGTGTCCTTTGAGCCAGCGATGACAGGGAGAGGTAAAGCATTGCAAGAGTCGCAGCCAGGCGGAATATGACTTTACTCCTGAAATACATAAAGGGTTAGTGTTTGAGTAAATATAATCAAATTACCAAATGAGAAGAAAATTTTCTCGCTGCCGGGTGCTCTTTTCGCGTAGCTGGCGGCGAAAGCTGCACAATTGGTATATTCCTTATTTGTTATCGTAAGCTTTTCTGAGCCCGGCAATGTCGATCTTTTTCATTTTGAGCATGGCATCCATGACCCTTTTTGATTTTTCCCGATCAGGATCACCCATCAGTTCTCCCAAAGCCGAAGGAATAATTTGCCAGGACAAACCGAATTTGTCTTTAAGCCAGCCACATTGTCCTTGTTCCGGGTCGGCAGCAAGTTTGTTCCACAACTCGTCTACCTCATCCTGGGTACTGCAGTCGACGAATAAGGAAATGGCAGGCGTGAAGCTATATTGCGGACCGCCCTGCAGTGCCATAAACCGTTGTCCTTCGAGTTGGAAAGTCGCCGTCAATACCTTTCCGCCCACTCGATGCATGTTCAGGATCTTTGCATTGCTGAATACAGAGACATATAGATTAACGGCCTCTTCCAGGTTGTCATTGAACCAAAGGAATGGGGTGATCTTTTGTTTCGGGCTATTGTTTTGATTTTTTTCCATTTATTGATTTT
>DATHGW010000748.1:0-2753 GCA_035317445.1 Puia sp. | reverse complement strand
ATCAACGGACTCCTGTAAATGATCGGAACCTGGAAAGATTTCATGGTATGCAAAGGTAGGAAAAGTTGACAGTTAACAGCGAGCAGTTCACACATGACAGTTGACAGTTGCCAGGAAAAATAGTTTATAGAATTATTATTTTATCAATCATCGTCTGTCATCTGTCGTCTGTGAACTGTCAACTGCCATCTGTCAACTGTGAACTTTCTCGTATCTTCCCTCCTCAAGCATTTTCACCATATGAGTTCTCTTTTCCAGGCGCCTGAATGGAGTTATGACAGCAATATTTATGAAGTTAATCTGAGACAATACACCCGGGAAGGCACTTATGAGGCGTTCGCTGCATCACTTCCCAGGCTCAGGTCAATGGGTGTGGAGATCTTGTGGTTCATGCCTATCACGCCCATCAGCAAGGAAAAAAGATTGGGCACGTTGGGGAGCTACTATGCCTGCGCTGATTATACCAGCAGCAACCCGGAATTCGGAACAGTAGATGATTTCAGAAACCTGGTGAAGGTCGCACACGAACTTGGTTTCAAAATACTGATCGACTGGGTTGCCAACCATACCGGATGGGGTCATCGCTGGACTTATGAGCATCCCGATTTTTACAGGAGGGACCAGCATGGAAATTTTTATGATGCTAACGGTTGGGAAGATGTCATTGATCTGAATTACGACAATCCCGATCTTCGAAAAGCCATGATTGCGGCGATGAAGTTTTGGATTGTGGAATGTGATGTTGACGGATTTCGTTGCGATATGGCCATGCTGGTGCCGCTTGATTTCTGGATGCAGGCGCGTACCGAACTGGATGAAACAAAAAAACTATTCTGGCTGGCGGAGTGTGAAGAGACGGGGTATCATAGTGTATTCGATGCCAGCTACACCTGGAGGTTTTTGCACAGGATGGAAGCTTATTGGAGAAAGGAAACAAACATTGCGGGACTCGAGGAAGATCTCCGGTTTTATCAGGAGCATTTTCCATCCGATGGTTTTCATGCTTTTTTTACCAGCAACCACGATGAAAACTCTCATAGCGGAAGCGAGTATGAACGCATGGGCGATGCGGCCAAACCATTTGCTGTTTTGTGTTGTACATGGAATGGCCTTCCCCTGATATACAGCGGACAGGAATTGCCCAACAGGAAGCGTTTGAAATTCTTCGACAAAGATTATATAGAATGGACGGGTCACAACGAACTGCATGATTTTTACAGGGTCTTGCTGGAACTCCGAAAGAAAAATAAGGCTTTGCGCGCGGGAGACCCATCGGTTCTGACCAATCGGCTGGCAACGAGTGCAGATGACCGCGTATTTGCCTTTCTACGCAGCTGCGAAGGGCAGCAACTTTGCGTGCTGTTGAATTTATCTGCGGATCATGTCTCCTGTAATTTGGAAGATGCAGCGCTACGAGGAATCTTTAAAAATAGTTTTACCAATGAACCATTTGATGCCGACCGAACCAGGACCCTTGACCTTGCGCCCTGGAGTTTCCTTGTTTTTGAAAAATAGAAAACCCTCCCGTCTTGCCTTAGGCGAGACGAGAGGGTTTTAATATTTTTTATTTTATGATTTTATTCGTCGCTGTTTAACTTTAATGGATAGGTAAAGGCGCCATCATAACCTGGATATACACCCTCTAATTTAACAGAACCGCTGCCGGCTACCTCGAGCGCTTTTCTGAACTCTTCCTTTGTAAGCACTTCCTTTCCGTTTACTTTCAGTATCACAAAGCCATCTTCCATTCTCGTTTTGCTGAACAGTCCTTTCTCGTCAATTGACTTAACCAATACGCCTCCTTTAACACCCAATGTTGTTGCATCTTTCTTTTCCAGTGTCAGCAACTCAGCGCCCAGTTTATCCAAAGAAGAAGTCTTGACTACGTCAGTTGTTCCTGTTGAATTGCGCAGTACAATGGGCTGGTTGAACTCTTTGCCATCTCTTTTATAGGTCACACTGATTTTATCACCCGGACGAAAAGTGGCTATTTGTCCCACCATTTCAGATCCTGAATTAACGGAGATGCCGTTCAACTTAGTGATGAGATCACCCTTTTGAAGACCGGCCTGCGCTGCTGCGCCGCCCGAAGTAACATTCATCACATATACACCCTCATCATTGGTGATTCCTTGTTCTTTTTTTACTTCGTCACTCAAATTATCTCTTGCGTATTCAATGCCCAGATAAGCTCGTTGTGGCGTGCCATATTTCATGAGATCAGTCACCACTTTTTTTACAATATTCACCGGGATGGTAAAGGAATATCCGGCATAAGAACCCGTGGGAGAGGCGATGGCCGAATTGATTCCGATCAATTGTCCCTCTGTGCTGATCAACGGTCCACCGCTGTTGCCGGGATTCACTGCCGCATCAGTTTGTATAAAAGATTCAATAGGAGATTTGCTTTGGCGGCTGTTGATTTCTATGGACCTGCCCTTGGCGCTCACGATCCCGGCTGTAACCGTCGTTTCGAGATATAAAGGATAGCCCACAGCCAATACCCACTGGCCTATTTTTACTTCGTCTGAATTACCATACAACAGGAAAGGAAGGCCCTTTGCATCCACTTTGAGGACGGCGAGATCGCTGCTCGGATCGGTGCCCACTACCTTTGCCTTGAATGATTTTCTATTGCTTAACGTAACGGTAATCTCATCCGCACCATCTATGACATGGTTGTTGGTCACGATATAGCCATCATCGCTGATGATAACACCCGAGCCAGACGCCATTTCAGGCATGGAGCGTGA
>DATHGW010000747.1:0-3189 GCA_035317445.1 Puia sp. | reverse complement strand
AAAATAAGGATATCTGACCCAAAAAGTCGCTATCTCATCTTCCGTTTCATCTACTAGTGTATATATAGGATCAGTATGCTGACCAGTGATGACTTCCTCAAATTGACTATAAGAGTAAATCCTGTACAGTGCGTTGTACATGTAAAAGGTGGGCGTGTTGATCACGAATATTCCTTCTACCTGGTAGGCGTCAAGACTGATGGAATTATCCTTATATTTTATCTGGAAATGCCCCTCAACCTGTTTGATATGTTTCTTGGTCCACTCCACCTTAGTGGCGAGCCTAGTATTGTAGCCGGGCTTAGAGCCGTCAACAGTAAAATGGTCATGGTCCTGTTTCCAGTTGACCATATCGTATCGCCCGAGCAGATGTTTGCATTCAGTAACCAGGAGCTTTTTAATGGCCGGGCTGATGATCAAAAAATCAATTTCTCCAAGTGACTTTTCCATCAGGGAATATGATTGTCCGTTTGCTTGAATGTTTTTGACACCACGGGCATAGTGCAAGCCGCAATGGCCGACTATTTTTTCAACCTTGTCATCCAGCCACCTATCATGCTCATCGTGTTTTCGATGCACATAGTTGGCGAAGCCGGTACCGCCCTTCCATTCTTCCGGGAATTTCCCCCAGGGTATAGCATTCAGCACAAGGCTATTTTCCGCTTCATCTATACTGTAAATACCGGTGACCAGATAACGTTTGTCATTGATGGTCCACTCCAGGTATGGTCGGTAAAGGAACCGATTCATCAAATAGGGTCTGCGAACGCGTTCGGCAATCATCATCTTATTGCTCCGGGTTAACGTAAGGCCTGACAAAAACTTTGCAACAGACTCTCGTGGCGCTTCGCAAATATTCGCAGCATCGGTAACAAAATTGATCGTGTCGGCGGATAAACAATCAGGGGGTTCCAGTTTAAATTTGTCGTAAAGTGCCGCTATCAACAGCCCAATTTTATCATAATCAAAACCGAAAGCCTCTTGGACTGCTGCTTTGAAATCTTTTGAACCGTTTGGGTCTAATATATATTCGTCACTTCTGTTTGCCATGTCCGCCGAGATGTTCCTGCAAACATGGTCAAGATGAGGATCCCTGACTTGATTATAGAGATCGTTTTCGTCAAACGTTAAGCGGGATATGCCTTCCACCATACAGAACTCTGCGAATGATTCCGTAAAATCAAAAATCATTTCACCCAGGTACAAAAGATTATTTAGCACAGGCTCTATTCGACAAATGAATTCCTGATCCGCCTTCTCTCCGCTCTTCATGTCAATATCGCATCCTTTTTCCAAGATCATCTTTTGTACCCGGCGGTAAATGGATATATATTCTTTATCAATTCCTTTGGGAAGCTGGTGATAGTGATCTGACCGTCGAAGATTGGTAGCCTGCTCATGCAACCTGAAAACTTCCCTGTAGAAGGTATAAGATGTTTCGTTTTCGCAGACCTTTTCAAATTCCCCAATGAAGTATTGCTGGCAGTAAGTAAATACTTCCTTCTGTATCACTGGCAAATAAGGACCTTTTCCGAATTTTTCGATGATGAGGGCCGAGATGGCTTTCCTATATTTCGGCTCCGCATCTTTCTCTCCCCTCAACACGGTAATTGCATCGGTAATCGTAAATACTTTCATGGGTGCCATTCCTCCATTACCATTTTATTTTCCTCCGTCAGTTTATACGCTGCGCATTCATTCGAAAAATAATGCCACTGCCCGACAAAATATCCTTGCAGCAACACACCCGTAACGTTCCGCCCGAAATGTTTATCGGTCGCAAAAAATCCATACCGCCCTATCAGGAAATCAGAAATATCGGTTTCGCTTATATAGGTTTGCAGTGAAGGATTTACGCAAATAATAAATGGCAGGTGGTGCTTCATGATGATGTCTCGATATGTCTTCTCTTTCAATTGCAGTTTGGATTGGGCGCCGCATAAAAAAGCGATATCGATAGTCTTTGCCTCACCATATTCAATGATCTGTACATCGGGATGCGTTTTTTGAAATCTTCGCATTTCTCGATTTCGCTCGACGCTGCTCCTGCATTCTTCCTCCTGTGTATTAAGTCGGAGCACCTCCACTAGAATACGCTGACCATTTAGAGTTAATAACCAGTCAGGTCGCTTCCGATCTAAGAGAGAATTATAGCGCATGTCACCGGACAGTGGATCGAAAAATAATCCGGCATGGATTTCAGCGAGGATGGAGAAGAAATTAACAGTGTCCGCTTCGGTGCGCAGCTTGTTCAGTAGGTGTACACGCCTTTTTTTTTCAAACGTTTCAATAGCGTTTAAAAGTTCCGGTTTAGTTTCAAAAAATTCATTAGCAATAATGCCAAGTTCCATAAATCAAAGGTATGCATAGCAAGGCGGTTTCTTGTTGGCTAATTGAGCTGCTAGTTTTTCCCAATCACTCCGTACAATTCATCAAGCGATGTTCGTTCTGGTCGAATTTATCGACGGAAACATTCTTTATATACCCGAGATAATACACCTGATTAGTCGTTTTGTCTTTTCTTATAGTTTAAAGATGAACTTCAGCGTATTTGTCAATACCGCTCCTATTACGTCGAATACTTCTTGTAAAACCAGATTGAATGCATTGGTATCGTATCTCGGCTACCTAAGAAATTCTTCATGCCCTAAACCGAATTGGCCTTAAAACAGAATATGCTTATTACCTTGGTTTGAGTCTTTCTATTTGCGTGGGCTAGGAATTACCCAACGATTTTCATTAGGTGTGAACCTGGTAAATATATTGAGTCCAGTTTTCTTGACGGAAAGCCCAATACACAAAACTCATAAATCGGCAATAAACGATCCTAGGTTTTGGCACCCCACAGAATTCTTTGGTTTTCGGTTTTTCATTCGGGAAGAAATCCCTAAATCCTAGGAGCTGCGACAATGAAAATACACCTGCCATTTGAATCTTTCATTGACCAAATGACTCATAAATTAATTTGATCGACGAGGTGGAGAGTGATTGGTTAAATCTCACGTTTCGTACAAAAAATAAATTTCTGCAAATTACTTCATTTATCATTTTCTTGCAAATAAATTGAAATTCATCACCTTCGGTCAAAGAGACATTTGGGTCAACAAAATCTCCATATATCACAACTCCAAAGATATTTTCATATTTAGAGATCACAGCCTGCATCTTCACTGCAGCTTCCTGAAAGTT
>DATHGW010000746.1:0-6170 GCA_035317445.1 Puia sp. | reverse complement strand
AAAAGAAACGATCTCATTTCCTTTAATGGTCGAATCCACCGTATTGATCTTTTTATTTTTACTCAGCCATTCATTGTATGATTTCCATCCGCTTGCGGGAATGGCTTTTTCTATCCGGACTTTTTGTCCTCGCTTTAATCGAAAGGTATCCTCGATTTCATCCTCTTCTGAATCTTTTTTAGACTGCATTGAATTACCTAGCACAACGACTTCATTCAACGAATTGGCGGTAGCCTGCCGGCGCCGGGTTGCCATGGGAGCAGCTTTGCCTTCAGCGGATTTCGCAAATGACTGCGCAACAGATCCCATTGGATCCGACAAACTATCGGTATGGGATTTTGCAGAATCGGATCGCCTGGTGGGAGCGCTAAGCTTTTTTAGCCTGTCATCACCTGCCGCATCCGGGCTTTTTTCTGTCCCGGCCCTGGCCAGGGATTCATCCGGTTTGTATTCTTCGGTGCTTTTTTGATCAGCCTTGCTTCCGGGTATTAAATTCCTCTTGTCATTTTTAGCGACTGTCCGGTCAGGCGGCATATTTTTATTTGATTTTTCCGGCGTTGCAGGCGGCGGGGCTGCTGTATCTGTTTGGTCAGTCACGGGCGCCGGGGCATTTTGCGTGGAATCAGCTTCGGTTTTTAACGGGATATTTTTGTCGGCTAGCCTTCGTTGGGGACTTTTATCCTTAATAATTAAAAAGTAGGTAAACATAATTGTTCCCGCCAGCACCAATATAGCGACTGCGACCTGCCGGTTAAAAAATATAGATAGGTACCTGATTTTATTTCGCTGCGGATTGATTTTATCCTGTAATCTTTGGTGGAGGTCAAGGACATCCGACGCAAAAGCATCCCCTGCTTTCTGCTGCATGCTGAGCTGCATACCTTCAATGGCATCGGCCAGGAATGGATCTTCCATTGCTGCTTTTTCAATGGCATGCATGTCGGCATCAGACAACTTCCCTTCCAGGTAGTCCCGGATGGTTGCTGCTGAAAAAGGTCCGTTTATGTGGTCCTGTTCACTCATTATTTTCCATTTTCCTCGCTTCCATGCAAATTTTCAAATTCCTTCTTCCATTCTGGATGAGGCTTCGCACTTTATTATGATCAAATCCGCTCAGTTCAGCGATTGCTTTATAGCTCTTTTCCTGCAAATAAAACAGCTCCACGGTCTTTTTCTGGTCCGCCGACAAACCCTCGAGGCATTGGCCCATCATGTTCAGGTGCCATTCCTTTTCTTTTACCCCATTCAGATGCAGTTCTTCCGTCAATTGCATACGTTCTTCATCAATCTCTTTAACCATTGGGTTGGCCGAACGCAACTGCATCAGGCAATGATTCCTGGTAACCGCATATACCCAACCTTTAAAGTTAGTGACTTCATGCTTTTTAAGCTTGGGGATCAGCTCTTCAAAAATAGCCATTACAGCATCTTTTGCAGTTTCCGGGTCATTCAGGTATTTCAGGCACACAGCATACAGCAGGTCCATATACCGTTGATAGAGCTCGGCCAATACCGCTGAATCAGCGGTTTGTTTATACAAAGCCAGCAGTTCAGGATCGGTGGCAGTTGAAGCTGATATTTTTTTGAGAAAATTCATTCAGCCAGGAAGCGTTGGAAAATCAGGTTTTGACAATCAACAAAGTAATAAAAAAATTCTGATGACTTGTGTATTTTGACCATTTCCTGCATCTGAATATAAAATAAATTATATGAGGTATTTTTTGGGATGTCTATTATTGGGAATCGGTTTGTTTGCATTCCGGCCCGGACGCGATTTTAAATTAGAGGGACAGCTTCAGGACGCAACCAACGGGTCCGCGATCGCTGGCGCTACAGTTTCTGTGAAGGGAACACCCGTTTCAACCACAACCGGAACGGATGGTGGTTTTTTGATCAGCATTCCCAGCGAGCATGCCACGTTGGTTTTTAATGCAGCCGGGTATGATAAAAAAGAATTAACAGTAAAGAATGACTTAAAGCCGTTGATCGTAAAGCTGAACCGGTCGGTAACGCAACTTGATGAAGTTGTCGTAACAGGATATGGAATCCCCGGAACTTCGGCTGGGTTGTGGGTTCGCAAATCACCCGGAAAAAATGCTATTGACAAACGCAAGAATGGTTTTCACGAAAAAGATGACGAATCGTTCAACCGGGAAGGATACGATGGCATCGTCGAAAACAGGTTCCTGCTCGCAACCGATAACCCGCTCTCTACTTTCTCTATTGATGTGGACGGAGCATCGTACAGCAATGTGCGCCGTTTCTTACAGTCGGGCCAATTGCCCCCGGCCGGTGCCGTTCGCATTGAGGAGCTGATCAATTATTTTCATTACGATTACCCGCAACCGAAAGATAACGAGCCGTTTTCCATCAACACAGAGATCGCCGATTGCCCATGGAATACGCAAAACAAGCTGGTCATGGTGGGCCTCCAGGGAAAGAAGATCCCGATGGAAAATCTGCCGGCAAGCAACCTGGTATTTTTGATCGATGTTTCGGGCTCCATGATGCAGCCTGATAAACTCCCCCTGGTCAAGTCATCCCTGAAATTATTGGTTGACCAGTTGCGCGAACAGGACTTTGTATCCCTGGTCGTCTATGCAGGGAATGCAGGACTGGTCATGCCATCCACATCCGGTGACCAAAAGCAATCCATAAAAGATGCGATCGACCGGCTTGAGGCTGGCGGTTCAACAGCAGGCGGCGCCGGCATCCGGCTGGCCTATAAAGTGGCCAGGGATCATTTCATCAAGGAAGCGAACAACCGGGTTATCCTTTGCACCGATGGTGATTTTAATGTGGGCGCCAGCAGTGATGCGGCCCTGGAACAAATGATCGAAGAGGAAAGAAAATCGGGTGTTTATCTTACCGTACTGGGTTATGGCACGGGTAATTACCAGGATAGTAAAATGCAAAAACTCGCCGACAAGGGCAATGGCAATCATGCATACATTGACAATATCGGTGAGGCGAAAAAGGTACTGGTGAATGAATTTGGTGGAACATTGTTCACGATTGCAAAGGACGTTAAGCTTCAGGTAGAATTCAACCCGGCAAAAGTGCAGGCTTACCGGTTAGTGGGCTATGAAAACCGCATGCTCAATAAAGAAGATTTTAATAATGATAAAAAAGATGCCGGCGATCTGGGTAGCGGTCATACGGTGACCGCATTATATGAAATCATCCCGGTTGGGGTGAAAAGTAATTTTATAGAAAAAGTGGACCCATTAAAATATCAGCAACAAAATAAAATTGCCGCAAATAGGAATGGGGAAGAAATGATGACGATCAAGTTCAGATATAAAAAACCCGGTGAAGACGCCAGCAAGCTGATTGAACATCCCGTGATCGACCAGCGTCTCGCTTTCAACAAAACCTCGGAGAATTTTCGTTTCGTGGCGTCGGTTGCCCAATTCGGAATGCTGCTTAGAAATTCCGAATTCAAGGAACAGGCTTCATTCGAGCGGGCTATCGGACTGGCAAAAAATGCTTTGGGGACGGATCACGAAGGCTACCGGGCAGAGTTTCTGCAATTACTGAAGAAAGCTGGAGCCCTGACCCGGAAAGACGGAATCGAAGAACAAGACCAGGAAGATATTGGAAGCAGGTAAGGCAATTTTTGTCTGTCTGTAAGTGTTCGAATGTTGGTTTTGCAATCGTAAAAATGACCCGCCCAATGCCGGGTCATTTTTTTTACATACCCTTAACCCTTAGGCGTAGATCGCGATATAGACGGCAAGCACTGCCTGGATAAGAAATGCACCTGCCCTTATCCAGTTTGTCTTCAGCAGAAGCTGGATTTTACCTTCATCATACCCGGACACAGCCATTTCGGCCTGTAATTTTCTTTGCCAGCGGAAAGTTGAAACAAACGCAATCAGGTTCAGAACCAGGGAAATGACTACCTCTGTAAGGGACATGAATGCAGGTCTCGAAAACAGCAGGATGATGTTAACGATCAACAGCAGCATGGCAGGTAGAATGGATGGTATTACTGCAGACTTATTGTTGGCTTGCATGTATTTGGCAAATTCTTCTTTTCCTACAAAAGGATAAATACCATAATGCTGAAATTGCAGGGTGATCATATTGCCGGAATTGAAAACAGCCAGGAAAAGATAAATCCCGAAAAGGGCAAGTTGCATAAGCTTGTTTTTTGGTTAAGTGAACATCAGTCTTTTCTGAAATGAATTTTTATCCAGCTCTTCAGGCTAAGCAGATCGGGGTGCTCTTTCTTAAATCCCTCCAGGTCCTTAATAAAGATCGCATTGTTTTCGTTGATCCACTGAAACATCCTGTGCAGGTCTTTCCCCATCACCAGCCTGGTGATTAATCCGGGCAGCCTTTGATACTTTACCGGAAATCCCAATACCTCTGAAAAGCAGGCTGCCACTTCCTTCATGGTCATCTGTTCGCTGCCCAGTGTGATCGTCTTACCCAAATATTTTTGCGTGTTCATGAAAATCCTGCTGCAGAAAACGCCAATATCGTCGGCTGCCATGAATTGTTGTATTGCTTCTTCCCGGGCAGGTGAAACGAGTTTACCCTGAACAATCCTGTTTTTAACCTGGGGGATGAGGAAATTTTCGAAAAGAGAAGAAGGTCTGATGATGGTGTAGGGAATATTGATTTGTTTTATGTGGTTTTCAATATTCAGTTTACTGTCCCAGTGAGGAATGCCCGTGCGCGAAACGGCGCCGGCGCCCGAAGAATATATAAAATGGTCTATGCCATATTCCCTGGCCAGGTTTGCAAGTGCAATCCCTTGGCGCATCTCGTTTTCACTGCGTTTTCCCATCGGCTGTACACTGAAAATCCCATACACTCCTTTCAGGTGATCCCGGAAAGAATCGGGCCGGTCCAAATCGCCTTTAACCAACACTGTTTGGGGGCCTTGTAGATTTTTGGCTTTCCCTGCATCGGCATCCCTTGTAAGCACTTTAATACTGAATCCAAACTGGATTAAATGTCTCGCAACAGCACCGCCCTGGTTCCCCGTTCCTCCTGTTACAAAAATTTGTCTGGCATTTTCCATAAGCCCTGTTTTATTTTTTCTTAGGTCTGACGGTCCCCGTCTGACCTAAGTCAGCGAGTTGCAGTTGGTATTGGTCAGACGAAGATCTTCACACCACTACCAGGGCATCGAAAAAGTCTTTACAAAGCTAAAGCATTTCATCGCTTCGATCACGCCTTCTTTGATGCCGAGTCCCGAGTCCTTGATGCCACCGAACGGGGAGCTTTCGATCCGGTATCCAGGCACCTCATTGATATTAACAGTGCCCACCCTCAGTTCTTTAATAAACCGGGTCATGTGTTCCAGGTTCCGGGTAACAATTCCGGATGATAATCCATACGCAGTGGAATTGGACAATGCGATGGCATCGTCAATGTCTTTAAATGTCATGATCGGGGCCAGCGGACCGAAGGATTCCTGCACCACCATGTCGGCATGACGCGGAACATTGACCAGCACCGTGGGTTCCAGCAAAGCCCCGCGACGTTTGCCTCCCAATAATATTTTTGCTCCCTGGGCCACCGCTTTCGCGATGACATTTTCCAGGTAAACTGCTGACGCTTCATCAATCACCGTCCCCACTATGGTGGACGGGTCTGCCGGATCACCGCAGATATACTCTCTGGATTTGGCAACAAATCTTTCAACAAATGCATCCTGTATACTTTCCTGCACCAATATGCGCTTTACCGCCGTACAACGTTGTCCGCTATTGCGAAAGGATCCTTCTGCGGCCAATTGCACCGCGAGGTCAAGATCGGCATCTGCCATAATAACGATGGGATCATTGCCGCCGAGTTCGAGGATAACCTTTTTATATCCGGCAGTCGAGGCAATCTGCTTGCCCACCTGCACGCTGCCCGTAAATGAAACAATGTCAACCCGGGGATCTTTGACCAAAAAAGCAGCTATTTCCTGTGTAGGTCCCAACAAAGTGCTGAGCATATGTGCCGGCAGACCTGCTTCATATAAGAGCTCGGTAAACTTGATGGCGGTCAGCGGTGTTTTTTCCGAAGGTTTCAGGATCACCGGGGTTCCTGCGGCGATGGCGGGAGCAACTTTGTGCACGACCTGGTTTAGCGGGTGATTGAAAGGAGTAATGCATACCGCCAAAGAAAGCGGTTCTCTTAGCGTAAATATTTTTCTCGACTTGCCC
>DATHGW010000745.1:0-2914 GCA_035317445.1 Puia sp. | reverse complement strand
GAATGCTTATTCCACCAATCCAACAACACGCCATAGGGCGCATTCTTCTGTTCAAACTCCCAGTAGATCTGGGGAGCCACATAGTCAATCCAGCCATTTTTCAGCCAGAGTAAGATATCTGCATACAGGTCATCGTAGTTGGTCTGGCCCGCATGGGTATCACTTCCTTCGGGATCTTTGTCTTTATTCCGCCAAACACCAAACGGACTAATGCCGAACTGGCAAAGTTTTTTTTCTTCCTTGATGGCCCTGCTCAGAAAAACGATAATGGAATCCACATTGCTTCTCCTCCAGTCTTCGCGGCTAAGGGCATTGCCATATTTCCGGTATGAGGGTTCATCGGGGAAATCTCTCCCCGGTATCCGGTAGGGATAAAAATAATCATCAAAATGAATCGCCTCAATGTCGTATCGCCTCACAATGTCCCGGATCACGGCGGTTACATATTGCTGCACTTCCTTGTTCCCGGGGTCAAAATATTTTGTATCGCCATAGTTCAAAAACCATTCGGGATGAATACGCGTAATGTGGGTGGGGGCTATGCTGGACGCACCGATCCTGAATGTCGCGCGATAAGGGTTGCACCAGGCATGGAATTCCATTCCGCGTTTATGCGTTTCCGTGATCATAAACTGGAGCGGGTCGTAATAAACTGCGGGCGGCTGTCCTTGTTTACCGGTCAACCATTCGCTCCAGGGTTCGTATGGCGAAGGATAAAAAGCATCTGCGGCGGGCCTGATCTGGACGATGACAGCGTTCATGCCATTGCGTTGGTGCATGTCCAACTGGCGGATGAATTCCGCTTTTTGATTTTCAGTATTATAATTTCCCCTCGAAGGCCAGTCGATATTGTCTACTGTGGCGATCCATGCCGCCCGAAATTCATACTTGGATTGTGAAAAGCAACTTAATGCAATCAAAAAGAAAAAGAAGAGAAAAACGATTTTATTCATATTTGAAGCCCGCTCATTTAATTGACCAGCCACCCATTCCGGCAGTTAGTTTCGTATTTTGTCGAGGAGTTGATTCAATTTTCTTGCATCGGCTGTACTAAGATTCTTAAATACTGCATCCAACTGCTCGCTGCATGTATCCAGTTTTTCCAGGATCTTTTTTCCTTTCTCGGAAATGATAATATCCACCAGGCGCCTGTCGGATTTACAAATAGATTTTTTCACCAGTTCCTTTTTAATCAGCCTGTCGACAATACGGCTGGTATCGCTCATTTTATCCAGCATTCTTTGCCGAATCTGCAGGGTCGACAAGGGCGAGCCCGCACCCCTCAGTATCCTTAAAATATTAAACTGTTGTACCGTGATCTCTTGCTGATCGAAAATGAGCTTCATCTGCTCATTCATCCAGTTATAGGTATAAATAAGATTGATCATCGATTTCTGGTATTCATTCCGGAATTTTGACTGATTAATATCTTTCTCGATTGACATATCTTGCGGCTGATCATTAAAAGTACTAAAATTATGATGGCCTGTCTTTGCCAGACTGACGGGTCAGCATGAATCCGGTAAACAGGTGATGCCCTTCATGCAACAGAAAGAATTCAACCCAGTCTGCCAACGACAGCCGGCCGTACTTAGCGTGTCCTCCCCAATATTGCAACTGTTCGTCTCCCGCCGCTTCAAGCAGCCCGATAATAATAAAGCGAGTCCTTTTTATGTCCTCCGCCAATTCCCGCAATGATTTTTCCAGGTAAACATAAAACCACGGGTCGTTTTCCGCCTTGTATGCTGCGAATTGCGGTTTTTGATTGGCGAGTATGGCTTCAATCCGCTGAATGAAAGCAGGCTGGTATGCTGCCAGATGAACGATGTTTTCATATGCACTCCATTTATCCGGATTCACACGTTCCTTCAGCTGTTTTTCGCCGTAATCGTTCATCCAGGAAAAAATGATTTCGTGTTGGTTATGAAGGCGTCCCAGAACTGACTCGGATAAAGGCATTTGTTTAATATTTGTTCATAATAATCATTCGCATCTCGCCTCAGGCGAGACGCATCCGCAAATCAACCCCACACTTTCGTTCCCTCACTGCAATTGGCACAAATGTCGATGTTCCGGCGGCTCTCCAGAATTTGTTTCCGGAAATGGATGTACTCCGGGTTATGCCAGATTTCCTTAAATGGTTTGCCTTTAAGATCACCCATCCTGTGCTGAGCATCCTTATCAAAACAGCAGGGAACGACGAGCCCGTCCCAGGTAATCACAGTTGCATGCCATAAGCGCCAGCAATGATTGTTCAACGCATTCTTAAATTCATATTTTCCCTGCTGATTTTTTTTATAACGGCTATACCT
The DNA here is from genome assembly GCA_035317445.1 of Puia sp. Classification (GTDB taxonomy): domain Bacteria; phylum Bacteroidota; class Bacteroidia; order Chitinophagales; family Chitinophagaceae; genus Puia. Next base: position 602 of record DATHGW010000745.1, on the reverse strand, counting down.
GTCGTTTAGTGGAATCAGGTGGTTGGGATCATTTTGGTAATCATAGACCTGCGCTGTCTTGAAACGCACTTCATCTACGCCAATCTCTTTGGCCAGGCGCTTGATATCCGACAATTGATGTTCATTGGGTTTAACCACGAGGAACTGGAAGAAAACAAAGGGCGTTTTACTGTTGAGTTGCTTTTTCCATTTAACAATATTGCGCGCGCCTTCCAGCACTTTATCCAGGCTGCCGCCCACCCGGTATTGTTGATACACTTCCTGGCTGCTGCCATCGATCGAAATGATGAGCCTGTCCAGCCCGCTTTCCACCGTGCGTTTCGCCTGTTCATCATTCAGGTAGTGGGCGTTGGTAGACGTGGCCGTGTAGATTTTTTTTTGAGCGGCATACCGGACCATTTCCAGGAAATCGGGATTCAGGTATGGTTCTCCCTGGAAATAAAAAACAAGGTACAAGAGGTCATCGGAAAGCTGGTCAATGGTATCCCTGAAAAAATTATTTTCCAGCATTCCCGTAGGACGCGTAAAGGCGCGGAGTCCGCTGGGACATTCCGGGCAGCGGAGGTTGCAGGAAGTGGTTGGTTCAAATGAAATAGAAATAG
>DATHGW010000744.1:0-6676 GCA_035317445.1 Puia sp. | reverse complement strand
ACCCTGATCGAGTACAATAAGATCCTGCAGCAGCGCAACGGCTTTCTGAAATCGCTCGCCGAAAAAAAGGTCAATGACCTGCAGCTCCTGGATGTATATGACGAGCAGCTTTGCGGGGCCGGGGTCTTGCTTTTTGAAAAGCGAAGCCTGTTTTTAAAAGAGATCCTCCCCATGGTGATCGAATACTACGCTACGATCGCCGCGTCGGATGAGCCCATTGAACTGCAATATGATAGTACGTTGTTGCATACTGGTTTCCCTTCATTGCTAAAACAATACCGCGACAGGGACATCATGCTCCAGCGTACCGTCGCCGGAATTCACCGCGACGATATCGTGATCAGCCTGCGCAATCAATCGTTCAAAACCATGGCTTCGCAGGGTCAGCGCAAAAGCCTGCTTTTTGCCCTGAAACTAGCGGAATATGAAACACTCAAAAAAGCGAAAGGATTTTCTCCCATTCTATTGCTGGATGATGTTTTTGAAAAACTGGATGCCCAAAGAATGCAAAACCTGCTGCACTGGGTCTGCGTGCAAAATGAAGGACAGATCTTCATCACCGATACCCACAAGGAGCGGATAAGTACGCACCTCGGAGAGTTGTCCACACATTATCAATTGATCGAATTATGACCCTCCAACCTTTCCCAAAATCTTATCTTTGAGTATGAGTGAATATTCCCTGGGTGAAGCGATGAAAAAATTCCTGGACCAGAGCAGGCTGAAAGGCTCGCTGCTGGCCTTGCAGATCGATGATGTCTGGGAAAAGATCATGGGCAAGACCATCGCCCGGTATACCGATAAAATTGAAATTCACGGAACAACTTTGTATATTAGTACTGCAGTGGCTCCGCTAAAGCAAGAGCTGCTTTATAAAAAGGAAAATATCATTCAGCTCGTAAATGAAGCGCTTGGCGAACGATTGATCAAAGAGGTGGTGATTAAGTAAAAGCGTTCAAATTGTCTGTTGACTTTCGCAGGTTTTGAGCCTATTATTGAGCCGATGAGCCAATTATTTGGCCCTTTTTTCGACAATGAGCCTATTTTTTTGTTTGAGAATGAGCACATTAAATACCCTACCACTCCTCTTCCTCCGTTATTCCTTCGATATTCCTTCGTTTTGAACATAGTGAAAACAGGCTATCTTATTTACTTTCCAATCCGCACCCTCGGATCCAACAGCCCGTAGGAAAGATCTGCAAGCAGGTTGATGACGATGAAGAAGAAAGATGTAACCAGCACGGATCCCATAACTATGGGAAAGTCCAGTTTCTCCAGCGCATCCACCGTCACTTTTCCAATGCCTTTCCATCCAAAGATATATTCAACGAAAAAAGCGCCGGCAAGCAGTTCCGCAAACCAGCCCGTAATGGCGGTAATGACGGGATTGAGTGCATTGCGCAGTGCGTGTTTCCAAATGATTGTTTTTTTGTCCAGCCCCTTAGCATAAGCCGTACGGATATAATCCTGGTCGAGTACATCCAGCATGGATCCCCGGGTTAATTGGGTGATGATGGCCATTGGCCGGATGCCCAGGGTCAGCGCGGGCAACAGCAGGTTTTTTAACTGCAGCTGTCTGCCTTCAAAAGGGTCCGTATCAAAAAGACTACCGGTCATGTGCAGGCCAGTGATATCACTCCACACAAAACCAAATAAATACGCAATGACGATCCCCATGAAAAAAGAAGGCGCCGATATGCCGAGTACGCTGGTGAAAATAGCCGAGGTGTCCATCCAGGTATCCTTTTTAACCGCCGCCAGCACGCCGAGGAGAACACCGGCCGTGGTCGCCAGGATCATAGCTGCCAGAGCAAGCAGGACGGTCCCGGGCAGGGCTTCCATGAGGATCTGCCACACTTCTTTTTTGCTTTGATAAGAACGGCGCAGATAAGGCAGTTTGAAAACCATGCGGCTCCCTGATCCAATAGCTACGCCCCTGATCTTTTTACTGTCCATTTCCTTTTTTGTATAGAAACTGACGGGCGAAACGTCGTTGAGATACAATAAGAATTGTTTCCATCGCGGCTGGTCCAGGTTCAATTCTTTCCGGATGTTTTCCTGGGTGGATGCATCGGCCCGTTGACCCATCACCAAACGCGAAGGATCTCCAAATCCCTGAAACAAAAAAAATACGACCACCACCACGCCCAGCATGACGAGAAGCCCGTACAACAATTTCCGTGAGAAGTAGGTGATCATCTAAAATATCTTATTGCACCGGCAGGCTATTGATCTCTCCTATTGCGGATTCAAAATCCGCATGGCTCCATTTATTGAGGATTGTTCCCTGCTTCAATAAATAGAGTGTAGGGTCTGCGCGGGCAGCGGTCTTAATGGCCGTTACATCGCATTTCAGGATCTGCACATGGTCGGTGATATTGTTCTTTACAAAATAGTTTTCCACCTGATCGGTATGCGCCGTGATGAAGTAGATCGTCATGTTCTTCATTTTTACAAAAGATAAAATGACAGCGAATTCCCTGTTCCAGGACGGATTGGGGTCTGGTATTTCTTTGGCAAACATAAACAGCGTGTATCCTTTCCTGTTTAAGAGGTCCAGGGTCGTATCGTTTCCCGAAGCGGTCACCAGCGTAAAATCCTTGATGGCGGATTCTGCATTCCCCTTCCTGATCTGCTTGTCGTAGCGCTTAACAAATTTGTATGAGTCGTCAAAATCGGCTGGAAAACGATCAGCCGTAAATTCGACCTCCTTGCCGTTTTTGCTATATACAAATGATATCACCGTGCTGTCTTGCACCGATCCCGGCGGCGGCTTGGTTTGCTCGTAAATGTTGACCCCCACCTTAAATGGAAGACAATCCACCACGGGCAGGTATTCCAGTACATACCATTGGATGGAAAATGAAAAGACTACGGAAAAAAACAGGATCGTCAGATTATACAGCCTGGGCAAAAAAGGTTTTATTTTTCCCCTGAACGCAAAAAGGAAAAGGATCAGGATCAGCAACGCGAGATCCTTTGCAAAGGATTCCCCGGCGGTAAGTGGAATACAATTGCCAAAACAGCCGCATTCCTTTATTTTTCCGGAGAAGTATGCATATCCCGTAAGGAAAGTAAAAAAGACGATGAGGAGTAAAAGGAGCCAGCTGAAAAATTTCATTTTCCAACCCAGCAGCACGGCAACGCCTGCCAGGATCTCAAAAACGATCATACAGATGGAAAGGGCGAGTGTGAACTGATCGAGCCAATGGATGTTCCAGACCTCAAAAAACTCCTGCATTTTGTAACTGAGTCCGAGGGGATCATTTGCTTTGATCAGGCCTGAAAATATGAAAAGCGTGCCGACAATGAAACGAACAATGAGTAATAGAACTTTCATGAATATAGTTTAATCATCACGAGCGCTGTTTCCCTTCATCAATCAGGATCAGGGCAAAAAGGGAATAATTAATGATGTCGACAAAATTAGCATCTATTCCTTCGCTGATCAGGGTTTTTCCCTCATTGGCAAGGATCTGGCGAATACGCAGGAGTTTCATCAGGATCAGGTCTACAAATCCTTCCTGGCTCATCTCGCGCCAGGCTTCGCCGTAATCATGATTTTTGTCGAGCATGATTTTTTTAACCAGGTCAATTTTTTTATCGTACCGTCTCGCTGCTTCCTCCACTGGCAGTTCTTCAAGGGATGCTGTTTTTAATTCAAGCTGTATTAGTCCGATCACGCCATAATTGACCATCGCCTTGAATTCCCCGGCGATATCGTCCGCCACTTTTTGCTTACCGGTTTGCTGAATCGTCCGGATGCGCTGCGCCTTAATGAACAACTGGTCCATAATAGAAACAGTGCGCAGTACCCTCCAGGAAGTGCCGTAGTCTTTTGTCTTTTTTATGAAAATGTCCCGGCAGGAAAATACTGCTTTATCGTATTGCTGAGTGGTTTCAACCAAGATTGATATTTTTGATTTTGAGACTTCGATTTTATTTGGTCAATTTTGACTGCCAAATGTAAAGATAACAACCCAATGTTTACGCTGAATTGCAAGGGACGATTACTGGTTGCGGAAAAACCACTTGTGATGGGGATCATTAACCTGACGCCGGATTCTTTTTACGAAGGAAGCCGTTTTTCGTTGATGGATGAGGTGCTGAAGCAGGCGGAAAAAATGATCCGGGAAGGCGCTGACCTATTGGATATCGGCGGCCAAAGTACCCACCCCGGAGCCGAACAGGTAGGTGTAAGCGAAGAATTGCAAAGGGTGATCGAAAGCATCAGATCCATCCATAACCATTTTCCCGAGGCAGTACTGTCCATCGATACCTATTCCTCAAAAGTTGCGCTTGAGGCCATTGCTGCCGGAGCTTCCATGGTGAATGATGTCAGCGGCGGGAACATGGACGCTTCCATGCTGAAAGTCGTAGGCGGCCTGAACGTTCCTTATGTTTGCATGCACATGAAGGGGGACCCGCTGACCATGCAAAAAGAAGCGGTCTATGAAGATGTGACGCTGGAAGTGCTGGATTATTTCATTGAAAAAAAAGCTGCCTGCATTAAGGCCGGGATCAAAGACCTGATCCTTGATCCCGGTTTTGGATTTGCCAAAACGAGCCGTCACAATTTTGAATTGCTCCGGAAACTGTCCGTATTCCGGATGCTGGACTGTCCCATCCTGCTGGGCCTTTCAAGGAAGGCCACCATCTACAAGACATTGGGTATCGGACCCGGCGAGGCGTTGAATGGAACAACGGTCATGAATACCGTCGGCCTGATGCAGGGCGCGCAGATCCTGCGTGTGCATGATGTGCGGGAAGCGAAAGAGGCGGTGGAACTGGTGACGGCTATGAGAGCGACATAAAGAACCCATCCTTTAACTGAGGACTTAAATCCTGGGTTAAAGGATGGGTTTAAAATTTTTGCAAAATACAAGGATGCTATTGTCCGCTTTTGCTGCTTTGCGGTTGAGGCCGCTGTGGAGGCATCCCCGGACGCTGAACCGGTTTTGGCGCATCGGTTACATCGGTAATTTCAACGTCAAAGATCAGGTTTTCGTAGGGTTTGTTGCTCGGACCAGGCTGCGCATCATAGGCAAGGAATGCAGGAATGTACAAGGTTCCTTTGCCGCCCTTTTTGAACAGACGCAGGCCATCGTCCCAACCCTGGATCATGCCACCTTTTTGACCAATGATGAATTTGATCGGCTCTGTGCGTGGACCGCTCATATTGGTTTCAAACACTTTCCCGCTGGGAAATGATTTGCCGGTATACAACACGGAAACCATTTTGCCTGAATCTACCGCTGGTCCGTCGCCGGGCGTCTTCACTTCTACGTAAGTACCTACGGCCGTTTTTTGCGCGTTGATCTTTTTGCTCGTAATAAAGTCTTCCACTGCTTTGGATTCTCTTTGTTTTTCTTTCAGGGATTCTTTTTCCCTGTCGGCGATCACCAGGTCCTGTGTAGGAATTATATCGATCACCCTGAAGGAAAGAGAGATTTTGTCTTTCTTTTTGATATAAGGCGGAAGCGGGCGTCCGGTTTTCCTTTCAATACTGTCGCCGATCTGGATGGCAATGGCGCTGTCTCCTTTGCGTAGCAATCCAAATATTTCCGATACACTGTAATTCGGGGTCGCAGTGTCCACAGGCACGTAAGCCGGCATGGCCTCTGCGGAATTATACACGATGGAATCCCTTATCTTTTGTACAAAATTCAATTTTAAGAATTGTCCCCGTTTGGCCGGCTCTCCCTTCCCGTCAGAAATAATTTTATACAGCAAACCGCTCTTGGTTTTTTTCAGTCCCTGGTTGTTGTCGCAGCCCATGGCAGCCAGTAAACCGGAAATGATGAACACATACGAAGTGATTTTTTTCATTTTTTATGATTATTGTAGTTGTGACGCATTTTCTTTCATGGCTTTGATAAAACGCTGAACCGTCTGTTCGAGCGAATCGCTGCTTCTGCCACCAGCAGCATTAAAATGCCCTCCGCCTTCGAAATAGGTCCTTGCGAAAGTATTGACATCAAAATTTCCCTTGCTCCTGAATGAGCATTTGATCTCTTCATCGCGGTCAATGATAAGCGCCGCCAGCTTGATGCCCTGGATCGACAGCGGATAATTGACAAGACCTTCGGTATCGCCCGTTTTGATCTGGAATCTGACCAGGTCTTTCCAGGGGATGGAGATCAAAGCTGTATTGTATTCATAGTATACATCCATCCGGCTTTGCAATGCATAGCCAATAAAGCGAAGCCTGTTCTCCAGGAAATTGTCGTACAATTCTTCGTGTATCCTGGTATGATCGAGGTTCCTGTCTTTTAAGTCAGCTACCATCCTGTGCACGCTGGCGGTCGCCGAAGAAAAGCGAAAGGAACCCGTGTCGGCCATGACGCCTGCATAAAGACATTCGGCAATGGCCAGGTTTATTTTATCCCCGTGGCCCGACTCGACGATAAAGTCATAGACCATTTCACAGGTCGAACTCTTGTTCGTATCAGATATGCCATAGGCAAAACAGGCTGTTTGGGGATGCTGGTGGTGATCGATCAATATTCTTTCAGCCGGGGCTTTAGCCAAGGGCTGCTCCATATGCCTTGTCCGGAACAAGGCGTTGAAGTCAAGACAAAATATCCATGTAGCTTCCTGTAAAACGGCGTTTGCTTTACTGCTGTTAAATTCGTAATCCATCACCAATTCACTGCCCTTCATCCATTTTAACCAT
>DATHGW010000743.1:0-4357 GCA_035317445.1 Puia sp. | reverse complement strand
TGGTACAATGCGCAGAGAAAAAAAAGCAGGCGGTTATGGGTATTGTACAGTTGCAACAGGGAACGGACTCACTGGCATCGCAAAAACTGGCTTTAATTGATCAGGATTGGCAGGATTGTGTTGAGGATGCCGACTTACCTGTTTTCAGGGCCTCCACCATACGGGATGAGGTCATCGACAGCAGGGCATTGAAAGGCAAAATAGTCGTGATTAATTTTTGGTTTACATCATGTGCACCCTGTGTTGCAGAACTGCCTGGCCTGAACAGGCTTGTGCAAGAATACCAGGGGAAAAATGTCGTCTTCATCGGGTTCACATTTGAAGGTAAAAAAAAGATCATGGATGAATTTTTTCCGGAGCATCCCTTTGATTTCAAGATTGTATCAGAAGCGGCGAGCATGGAAAAAATATTCGGGGTTGATGACTATCCTTCCACATTCATTGTGGATCCATGGGGTAAAATAAGAAAAGCATGGTCAGGAGGAACGACCGGCCCCGAGGCAAAAAACGAAGTGTACCTGAAAGCCAGCCACGTGATCGACGCATTGCTGAAAGAAAAGAATAAAGAGAGCCGCTGACAAATTATATTTGAAACCCGTATACTAAAGTTTATTCATATGCAAGCAACACAGACCTCCGTAAGTAAAGCATTGGTACAGGAAAAATGGAAGAAGCGTCCATTGATCATTTCCGGTCCCTGCAGCGCGGAGACAGAAGAACAGGTACTGGAAACCGCTGTTCGGTTACACAAGACCGGGAAGGTAGACATCATGCGCGCCGGCATCTGGAAACCAAGGACCAGGCCAGGCAGTTTCGAAGGGGTTGGCACCAAGGGACTTCCCTGGCTGCAGCAGGCTAAAAAACTAACAGGGATGCCTGTAGCAATAGAAGTGGCTACCGCCAAACAAGTGGAAGACGCCCTCCATTTTGACATAGACGTATTGTGGATCGGCGCAAGATCTACCGTGAATCCCTTCAGCGTACAGGAAATTGCGGATGCCCTCAGGGGAGCCGACGTACCCGTGCTGATTAAGAATCCCATCAACCCGGATCTTGAATTATGGATCGGCGCGGTTGAGCGGGTGAGCAAGGCCGGCATCAAGGATATCGGTCTCATTCACCGCGGGTTTAGTTCTTATGGAAATACAGAATACAGGAATGCACCGATGTGGCATTTGGCGATTGAAATGAAACGCCGTCACCCGGGCATGCTCTTCATCAATGACCCATCGCATATTTGCGGCCGCCGGGACATTTTACAGGATGTGGCGCAGCAGGCCATCGACCTTGATTTTGATGGCTTGATCATTGAAAGCCATATTGATCCGGACAAAGCCTGGAGTGATGCGAAACAACAGATCACGCCTGAGCGGTTGGCTGAACTTTTAACTGGCATCCGCTGGAGAAAAGAAGATGTGGCTTCTGAAGAATATCATGCCGCACTGGAGAAATTGCGCCAGCAGATCAACCAACTCGATGACGAACTGATGCAGATCCTGGGACAGCGTATGAAAGTGTCTGAGAAAATAGGACAGTATAAGAAAGAAAATGACATTACGATTCTGCAAACCAACAGGTGGAATTCCATCCTGGAAAGGGCTTTTCAAAAAGGTGAGAAACTTGGTTTAAGCAAGGAATTTATAACAAAGTATTTTGACGCCGTTCACATGGAAAGCATCAACCACCAGAATAAGGTAATGAATTCCTGATCAGGTCATGGGATAGGAAAAAAAGGCCATATGGAAAAAAAGATATACCAGTTTTCGTCGAAAAAAGTTTCCTATTATTTTGACGCTGATTTTGCCCATTTGGCAAAACTCGCTGACAAGGCCAATTCCATCATCATCACGGATGAACATATCGTAAAACATCACAGCAGGAAACTGAGCGGCTGGAGAACCATTGTGGTCAGCGCGGGTGAGGGATACAAGGTGCAGTCGACGGTGGATTCGATCATAGACCAACTCATCGGGCTGCAAGCAGACCGCAAAACGGTGCTGGTAGGCGTAGGCGGTGGCGTTATTACAGACATTACGGGTTACGTCGCTGCGGTATACATGCGTGGATTAAAATTTGGTTTCGTGCCAACTTCGGTTTTGGCTATGGTGGATGCGTCGATCGGGGGCAAAAATGGAATAGACGTTGGGGTATTCAAGAATATGGTCGGAACGATCCGTCAGCCCGAATTCTTATTGTATGATATCAGCCTGTTAAAAACCCTTCCCCAGGAAGAATGGATCAATGGTTTTGCGGAAATCATTAAGCATGCCTGTATCAAGAGTCAAAACCTTTTCAAGGAATTGGAGCAACATAAGATTGAGTATTATCAAAAAAATAAGTCAGCATTGTCGAGATTGATCCGGGCAAACGCCGTGATCAAATCAGAAGTGGTGAAGAAAGATGAGTTTGAAAACGGCGAAAGAAAACTATTGAATTTTGGACATACCATCGGGCATGCCATCGAGAACGTGTATGATTTGCCGCACGGCCAGGCCATTTCAATCGGCATGGTGGCCGCGGGCATCCTGTCGGAACAATTCACCAATTTTAAAGACACTGCCCGGATCATCTCCCTCCTGACTAAATATGGTTTGCCGACCCTGGCTGAATTCAATGCCAAGAAGGCATTTGAAGTGTTGAAAATGGATAAGAAAAAAGTGCAGCATAACCTGAACTATATTTTATTGAACAAGATCGGGGAGGGGGTAGTGAAAGCGATTCCGATCGATCAGTTGGAAAAGTTAATACATTCCATCGTTCGGGCGCGATGAATTCCAATCGTTGAACAGCATGCAAGTTATTATACAGCCATCGGTTATCCGGGGATCCATTCAGGCTCCCGCTTCCAAAAGCTCTATGCAAAGGGCGTGCGCGGCCGCGCTGTTGACCGGCGGTGAAACGATCATCAGGAACCCGGGTCATTCGAATGATGACCAGGCTGCACTGGGCGTCATCAAAGGGCTGGGAGCACGGGTGGAATTGATCGACAACGATGCCCTGAAGATTATCAGTCATGGAGTCAACCCATTGTCCGAATCATTGGATTGCGGAGAAAGCGGATTGGGCATCCGGATGTTTACCCCCATTATGGCGCTGAGCGATAAGCGTATATTGATTACCGGCAGGGGCAGTTTGCTCAACCGGCCAATGGATTTTTTTGACGCCGTATTGCCCAAATTGGGTGTGCAGATTCATTCGAATAATGGACGCCTGCCGGTGAGTATCCAGGGGCCCCTGCAACCAGCAGATATAGATATCGATGGATCGCTGAGTTCACAGTTCTTAACAGGATTGCTGATGGCCTTTGCTTCGGCTGCCTCCGTGCCAGTAACGATCAGGGTCAATAACCTGAAAAGCAGGCCTTATATTGATCTGACATTAAAGGTCATGCAGGAGTTCGCGATGCAGGTTCCTGAGAACGATCAGTACGAGTCTTTTCATTTTTCGGGCAATCGCCCGATCGCGGCAGCGAAAAGGCGGTACAGTGTTGAAGGCGATTGGAGCGGCGCCGCGTTCCTGCTGGTTTCCGGGGCTGTTGCCGGCGAAATTTTCGTTCAGGGCCTGGATTTGAATTCAACCCAGGCAGACCGGGCTGTGCTGAGCGCCCTTGAATATGCGGGCGCCATCATGACTTTGCAGGAAGATCAGATCCGCGTTGCAGAACCCGCAGGAAATGGGTTGCGGGCATTTGAATTTGACGCGACAGACTGTCCTGATTTATTTCCTCCACTGGTTGCGCTTGCCGCTTATTGCAAGGGCCAAACCAGGATCCGGGGCGTTCACCGGTTAACCCATAAGGAAAGCAACAGGGCACAGACCCTGATGGAAGAATTCGGCAAAATGGGCACGGGCATCTTGTTGCAGGATGACCTCATGGTCATTCAGGGCGCATCACCTGTACGGGGTGCGGCTGTGCATTCACGTCATGATCATCGCATCGCCATGGCATGCGCGGTGGCGGCAATCAGGGCCGAAGGCAAAACCAGCATTGATGAAGCCCAGGCCATCGACAAATCTTACCCAGATTTTTTCGACGATTTAAAAACGGCTGGGGCATCGGTGCAGGTACAGTATTCAACGCTTAATGTTCAATAAATCATCGCATGAATTCATTTGGGCGACTATTCAGGATAAGTATTTTTGGTGAATCCCACGGAGAATCGGTGGGCATTTGCATCGACGGGTGCCCAGCCGGACTCCCACTTACCGCCGATGACTTTGTCATGGACATTGAAAGACGCAAAGGCGGTACCCAAAAGGGCACCACCCCGCGCAGGGAAGATGATCTGCCAATATTTAAAAGTGGCATCTTCAACCATACCACAACAGGCGCACCCATCACCATACTGTTTCAGAA